>DATLZX010000081.1:0-3144 GCA_035573795.1 Pyrinomonadaceae bacterium
TGGACTATCGCATGTGGTTACAGTTTTAACAAAATCCGGCTATCTTTTACAAAATCAGTAGTCCTTTGCTGCGTTCGGGTTATAAAGATCTTCAAATCTTGTAAAATCCCTGAGAAATACCAGCTTGATAGTATCCGTAGGGCCATTTCTCTGTTTGGCGATATTTATCTCAGCGATATTTCTCTCCTCCTCGGGCAGCTCATCCGGGTTTGGGTGATAATAGGCCGGCCTATAGATAAACGCAATCACGTCAGCATCCTGTTCGATAGAACCTGATTCCCTTAGATCTGACATCACTGGCCTGGGTGGATTACGAGTTTCAGGCGCACGCGAAAGCTGGGAGAGGGCAATTACCGGGACATCGAATTCTTTTGCGAGTGATTTCAGCTCGCGCGAGATTTGCGAGACTTCCTGCTGTCTGTTTTCAGACTTGCGACCGGTGCCGGCAGACATAAGCTGCAGATAGTCAACAATTACCAGATCCAGCGCCTTTTCTTGCGCGACAAGCCGCCTTAATGAAGCCCTCATTTCCATTACGGAGACTCCGGGAGTATCGTCAATAAAAATCCGGCTGTCGGCTAGGGTGCCGATCGCCTCTGCCAGCCTTTGCCAATCCGCTTTGAGCAGCCTTCCTTCACGCAGGCGGGAGGAGTTGACCGATGCCTGGGCGGAAAGCATCCTGAGCGCTATCTGATCTTTAGACATTTCCAGCGAGAATATGGCTACCACTGCATTTTCCTGCACTGCGGCTTTTTGGGCAATGTTTAAGCAAAACGCTGTTTTACCCATTGACGGGCGGGCTGCAACGATTATCAAATCACTTCTTTGCAAGCCTGAGGTCAGTACATCGAGATCACGAAAGCCTGTTGCAAGCCCTGTAAGTGCGTGGGCATCCCTTTTGGCAAAGTCCCGGATTTTTTCAAATACACGTTCGGCAATTTTCCCGAAGTGCGCGAGCCCCTCGCGTTGCCTCGATTCCGCAAGGTTGAAGATTCTCTGCTCGGCACGGTCCAGTATCACCTGAGCATCGTCCGTTTCATCCAAAGCTTCACCGATTGTTTCATTGCAAGCCCTGATAAGCTTTCTTAAAAGCGATCGCTCGCTGACCAGTTGCTGATATCTTTTCAGGTCAGCAAACGGCGGAACGCCGCTGGTCAGGTTTGAAATCGCCGAAATTCCCCCAACTGAGTCCAGATGGCCGTCTCTTTTCAGAATTTCTCCGATTAGTATCGGGTCAATGCGGCTGCCCGTTTCAAAAAGCTTCAGCATCGCACTGTAAATTCTTCTATGTACCAGAGAATAAAAGTCTTCCGGGGCAAGCGTTTCAACGGCTTCTAGTATCAGCTGATTATCTAAGAGTATCGCGCCCAGAATTGCCCTTTCACCCTCTTCATAGGATGGTAAAGGACGATCGAAATGCTCTTCACGCTTGGTTTCAGGATAAGTGGCCATCACAAGAACTAACGTATCAGCTAAGGTATCAGCAATGATAAACGGTATCTGCCGATTTTGCTAAATGGATAGGCTAGAAAAATGCAATCCAAAGTTAAGGAAATTTTTTGCCGCTGACAGCATTTATCTTAAGCTGCAGCGGCAATTATGAAATAATCAACCTTAAATTTGGTAGTCAGAAATAAATTCGATAATCAGAAAACTGTTTTTGCAGAGTCTGAAGCAATTCGTAAATCTAATCCTCTGTAGGACTTTAAATTCAATTATTTTAATTACTTAGCTTTGCTCTTTTAATTTTTTAGCTTAGTTTTTCTTATTTAGCTTCTTCTTCTGATTTGGATTTACGCTTGCGTTTTGTTTCTTTAGCAGGTTCTGTAACTTCGACAGGTTCAGCATTAACGGTAACCGGTACTTCGAGCGTAACCTCTCGATGCAACCTCACCTTGACCTTGTATTCACCTGTTTCCTTTATTGGCTCGCGAAGGATTACCCTCTTGCGATCAATTTCATAACCTTTTTCTTTAAGAGCTTCTGCAATGTCCATGGAAGTAACCGAACCGAACAAAGTCCCGCCTTCGCCCGCCTTTCTTTCAAATGTCAGCTCGATGCCGGCCATTTGCTCTTTTTGAGCCTCTGCAGTGGCCTTTTCTATTGCCGCACGGCGAAGAAGCGCTGCCCGCTCCAACTCTATCTGCTTGACGTTACCCTTGGTGGCCAAAATTGCCAATCCTTTAGGTAGCAGATAGTTCCTTGCGTATCCGGCCTTTACCTTTACGATCTCTCCCCTACCACCAAGCGTATCAATATCTTCTTTCAATAGAACAGTTGTTGTTGCCATAAAATTCTCCAAATATTACTGCGATGCGAATTTAGACGATGTTTCAGTCCTGAACAAATGGCAGAAGTGCCATTATTCTTGCCCTTTTGATTGCAGCAGCTATTCGACGCTGATCTTTTGCGGATACACCTGAAAGCCTTCTAGGCATGATTTTCCCGCGCTCGGGAATAAATTGCCTTAAAAAGTCAACGTCTTTCCAGTCAACGTAATCCGGAACAATCTGTCTCGGCCGCCGCCTCTGGTATCTGCGGGGCATCTTTTCACTGAGTTGGTCATCTCCAAGCTCGATTCCAAGTTCATTATCAATCATATTATCTGTGTTATCAGCCATACTTCCTCCAATTGGCATTTCTTGCTGAAAAAGGATGCTTTATGCAGCAGCCTGGCCTGATTCATCCTCCGCCGGGGCAGCTTCATTGAACCGGCTGCGTGCCGCCTTTTTCTTTTCGCGTTTAGCCTTTATTTTTTCAGCTCTTTTCCTATCCTGATCAATTCTTACCGTGATATAACGCATTATCATATCGTTAACCCGCATACGACGTTCCAGTTCGGCAATCTCTTGGCCGGTGCCTTCGATTTCGAAAAGCACATAATGGCCTTCATTTTTCTTTTGGATCGGGTAGGCCAGAGCCCTTTTACCCATATCATCCATTTTGATTACTTTGCCGCCCTGCTTTTCGATGACTTTGCCAACAGCTTCATTGAGCTTGACTATCCGCTCATCCGGCGTATCAGGGTCAACGATATACATTATTTCGTAAATTCTATTTGCCAATTTATTTACCTCCTCTGGAATCTACTTTCCAGCTTTAGTTTCTACTTTTTTTCGCCAAAGAATCTGTTTTTAAACAAAA
>DATLZX010000082.1:0-2132 GCA_035573795.1 Pyrinomonadaceae bacterium
ACAAAAGTTTTCCACAGTTCTGTGGAAAAATCCTTAAGCGCCTGTGGAAACTTTTTCTGAAACTAACAGACTGTAAACTTTCTAAAGAAAACTTTTAATAATCTTAAAAAAGCGCTTTACATAAATAAGCGCTCTGTGGTATCTTACCATCGCCCAATAAGGTCCGGGTAAGCTTTCCGACCTTAAAATTTTTCTGAAATTTCCGGTTTTACTGCTTTTGATTATTGTTATTTTTAGCTGAATTTTTTAAAAAAATTGTCTGATTAATGGAAATCAAGTTTGGCACATCAGGCTGGCGGGCAGTAATAGCGGATGATTTTACTTTTGAGAACGTAAGAAGAGTCTCAGGGGCGATTTTCAGATATTTGAAAAATGATTGCAGAGAGTCAGGCCCGATTTTGATAGGCTTTGACACGCGCTTTATGGGCGAGAAATTTGCCCAGGTAGCGGCGGATCTTGCCATTGAGCATGGTTTTGATGTGCTGCTTGCACATGAGCCGATCCCAACTCCTGTTTTGTCCTTCTCTATTTTAAGCAAAAAGGCAATAGGGGCGATCAATTTTACAGCTTCGCACAATCCGCCGGAATATCAGGGAATAAAGTTTTCGACTTCGAACGGGGCGCCTGCTTTGCCTGAGGTTACTAAATCAATCGAAAGCTATATCAGGCAAGCAAAGCCTTTGGAGCAGGAAGGAAAGGGAAGCATCAATTTTTTTGATCCAAAAGATGCATACTTTACGGATTTAAAAAACAAGATAGACTTTTCGGTAATTTCAAAGGCAAATGGCAGATACGCTTACGAGGCGCTTTGGGGAACGGGTCGAGGATATCTGGACAGGATTTTAGAGAGCGTCGGGTGTGAAGTAACTACTTTGCATAATTGGCGCGACGTTACTTTTGGAGGGCTTTCGCCGGAGCCCGGCGAAAAACAGCTTACAGAGCTGACGGCTTTAGTAAAAGAGAAAAAACTGACTTTAGGCCTTGCTACTGATGGAGATGCTGACAGGTTTGGCGTAGTGGATTCTGACGGAAGTTTGATAGAGCCGAATAAGCTGATTGCTTTGTTAGCGGATTATCTAGTAACCTCACGCGGCTGGAGGCAGGGCCTGGCCAGAAGCGTTGCAACTACACATCTGGTTGATAGAGTAGCGGCTTTACATGGCTTGGAGTTGTTTGAAACGCCGGTTGGTTTCAAATACATCGGCGAATTGATAATGGGCGACCAAATAGTAATCGGAGGCGAGGAATCAGCAGGTCTTTCTATTCGCGGGCATTTACCAGAAAAGGACGGAATTTTAGCCTGTCTTTTAGCGGCTGAAGCAGTTGCAGCACGCGGTGCAAGTATTAGTGAACAGGTTGATGAACTATTCAAGAAAGTCGGCCGGCTAGAGTCGAAAAGAATTGGCTTGAGGCTTGACAGCGACCTGATGCTGAAGTTGAAAAACAGGCTGAAAGAGGACCCGAAAACTATCGGAAAACACTTGGTTAAATCAATTAACCGTCTTGATGGAGTGAAATTTTTATTTGAAGAGGATGCCTGGCTGTTGATACGTCCTTCCGGGACCGAACCGGTAGTCAGGATTTACGCCGAAGCAAAAGACAGCGAACAAGTGGAGGAATTGATTGAAAGCGGTAAAAAATACTTACTCCAATAAAAAAAGACCAATCAGGCATGCAAGGGTAAGGCGGGCTTATTCAAGTCCGGTCTTGATTCCACATGCAACGCCGAAAGTAAAATTTTTGTTTGCGATAGGCGCTTTGGGTTTTGCGATCATGCTCTCGGCATCGCTCAATTATAAGAGTTATATGCAGCTTCAAAGTGAAAAAAACGAGACCAAATTGCTTGAAGAGCAGGTAAGAGAAAAAGTTGACCAAAATCTGGAATTACAGGAGGAAATTCTTTATTTAAAGACAGACAAGGAGACAATCGAGCGGGAAGCCCGCCGATATGGTTTAGCTCCAAAGAATTAAGAGGTCTGTAATTCGATGAGAAAAGTTCCCGTGTTGTCTGACTTGCTAGGCGGAGTAGCCATTCAGATGACAAAATCCAACCGATAAATTAACCGCCTTTTGCCTTTCGACTCCGCATTGCCTACAGAAAACCTTCCAGTTCCTGCGGCCTGAGATCCCGA
>DATLZX010000083.1:0-5157 GCA_035573795.1 Pyrinomonadaceae bacterium
GAAACTAGGCTGCCGGTTGCTTCAATATAGGTCGGGATCGGCCTGATGACCGCAGCCTCAGTGCTTACTTCTACAGGGCCCGATTGCGTATTGTTGTTGGTTGTAGCGCTTGTAGCACTTTGCCCGCACGAGGAACCCAGCACAGCCAAAGCAAACAAAAAAAGGATAGAAAACAATGATTCCTTGTCCAATCTCATAAATATTTGTTTTTATGTTTGAAAGAAAAACCGAAATTTAATTCAAACCCCGGCAAAATCGGGGGAGCTCAATTTTGTTGAAACAACTTTTCTTTAATGCAGATACCGTTTAGCAGGATTTCAGTAAATTCTCGTGCTGCTTGCTCATTGGTAATATTGAGTAAATACCTGGATTTATCCCATAAGATATTGTTCAAAGAATGATGAACCAGCATTCCTAAGAACGCTCGGACTACTACCTTGGGTTCAATTTTTTTAAATACTCCGTCTTCCTGCCTTTTCCGGATGTAGCTGGCGAAAAAATCGTAAATTTCAGTAATAAATCCGCGATAGTAACATTCGGCAAGCGAGTGATTTTCAAGTGCGGAGAAAAGGATCATCCGCATAAAAGCCTGATTTTCGTGATGCTTGTTTAATGCCTGCAAAGCGAAGGTGTAGAAGACTTTTTCATCATTTTTATCTTCAATGGCCTGAATCAGATCAGGGTTATCGTGCCATTTGTGCCCCCGATGAAAATCATCACCGCAATTTTTGATGTCGAGTATCGCCTGATAAAGTTCATCCTTCGTGGCAAAGTACTTGAAAACGGTTGCTTCGGAAACCCCAAGCGAGGCTGCTATATCCTTTGTTGTTGTTCCGTTAAAACCCTTTTTCGAGAATAAATCAAAGGCAGTCCTGATGATTTGTTCACGCCTTGAATCCGCCGGCATTCTGCCCTTCGTTTGTTTGAAAAAATCTGCTACAGACAATTTAACCCTCCTATAATCTTATATTTAACAGCCGCAGGCTGTAAGTAAGCACTTACTTACCAAATACAAAAAGGTTGCCATTTTGAATTACTGTTGTCAAGTAAAAAATCCGATTCTTTAACCGAATTCTTTGTAATGAAGGGAAAATTTAACCGCTAGTTAAGCAACGGAAGCAAAATTGCGGAATTTTAGGTTAATAACGCGGAAAAATTATTTGGCAATAATAAAACAGGAATACAGTTAAGCAGTCAGAAAAAGGCAAAGTCTTTGTGTCTAACCAAGATAACCAAGCCATTTATTTTAGTTAAATATTTTGAGGCGGCGTTTCTGCTCGTTTCTTAAAAGCGTCAGGAAATCTTTTCTGGGTATTTCGCGTGCTCCGAGTTTTGCAAAATGTGGTGTCATTACTTGTATATCTATGAAATTTGCCCCTCGCTGAATAAGATGCTCCGCAAGAAAAATCAAAGCCTGCTTAGAGGCATTTGGCTCAAGGTAAAACATTGACTCTCCACAGAAAACCCCTCCTGCATCTACTCCATATAATCCGCCTACCAGCCTGCCCTGTAGCCAGGCTTCTACGCTGTGCGCTAACCCAAGGCGATGCAGCTCAGTAAACGCTGCAATGAATTCAGCGTCTATCCAGGATTTACCATCCCTGCGCCTGACTAAAGAACATTGTTCAATAACAGCCGGAAAATTTTTATCAATAGTAAATTCAAGAAGGCTTTTATTTATCGCTTTTCTGAGGCTGCGGGGAATTCTGAGTTCATTTAGAAAAAGGACGGCTCTTGGGTCAGGGCAATACCATGGCAAGGGAATACCCTCAATGTTCCAGGGAAAAATCCCTTTTTGATAGGCTTCTACAAGATTCTCTACGGAAAGCGGCTGTCCGAATGAAATTATGTCGCCGGCAAAATAAATGCGATCGCCGATTCGAAAAAGCCTATCAAAATCGAAAGTTTCAGGGTCTGGAAAAGTTTCGGGTCCTTTTTTATGGCGAAGCATTCTATGTTAAACCCTTCTTGAAGATAATCAGTAACGAAGATTCAAGTAATTGCAGATTCTGCCAGTAACAAGTAATTACGCTGCAGGAGCTATTTTGCCAAAAACCCCTTTCTGTATTTAAGCTGTAATTCAGGATGATTTACTAGTTCGACCCTGATATTGTGCCATTTGGATGAATTGGTTGATTCGCCTTCGACATAAAAACCGATGCTATAGATTCTGCCCAAATCGCTTTGAACTTTTTCGTAAATCTCTGTAACCTGCTCGAGCTTATCTGCGATGTAAAAATTGCCTCCGCTCATTTCGGCAAGGTACTCAAGCGTTCGGCGAGCGGCATCCTGTGTAGCTTTTATGGTTTTGAAATCTTTTTCAGTATCCAAATAGATCGGGTAGATAATGATATTTTCATTTACCACCTTTTCAACCAGTTCGGAAAAATTCAGTTTAGATCCAACCTGGGCTTTGAATTGAAGGTTATTGTCAATGCCATCAGACATCAAAACTATTGCACGGCGTCTGTTAGGATCCTGTTGGTTAAAAAGTTTCATCGAAAAATCAATAGAATCCCAAACAAAGCTTGCACCAAAGCCTTCTATTTTTTTTGCGCCCTCAAAAAGTTTTTCCCTATCTGATTCGAAATTTGAAAAAACGATTTGTTGATCATTGAAGCCAACGATTGCAAGCCTGTCATTCGGCCTTTTCAACTCAATAAACCTTTTAACAGATTTTCTGATCAAGCCTAATTTGTTTCTGGTAGATGCCGAAAGGTCAATCAGCAGCACTATATCAAAAGGAGCATCTACACGCGCAAAATAATCAATAGCAACCTGTTTGCCGTTATCGAATAACCGGAAGTCTTGTTTATCAAGCTCCAGCGTAGGCAGAGCAGATTTGGAGCTGACAGTTACATCAACCCTGACAAAGGCAGTATTGATTACTATCGGCTTTTCATTGTCTTCTAGCAATGCGGTTGCGTTAACTGCGTTATTACTCGGATTGTTGTCGGGCTTTTCGCCGTTTATGGCCGAAGCACTTCCGTCATTATCCCTTAATGAAGGATAGGACTCTGTCGCTTCAGTTATGGGTTTCAGATTTTCCAGTGCTCGGATTACAGGCAGGCTGTATATCCTCTGCAGCCGCCGTTCATAATCATGCAAGGGGACAAGCCCAAAATCTTTACGTAAGAGGTCAACCTGTGCAGGATTTTGTAGTGGGGCAATCGTTATAAACCCGTCCTTGATATAAGCAAGTGTGCCAAAAATCTGCGGCCTGCCCGCTGAAAGCAAGGTCTTATCAATATAGCCCGCAAGCGGCTCGCTGCCTATTACGAGCCCTTTTTTGTATGCCGTAAGGATTGGCTGGAATAAACGGATACGATCCTGTTGAGTAAAGACCTCATTAATCAGGTAAAGGAATGCAACAAAACCGCTTGGGCTGACCAGCTTTTCAATTGGCAGGCCATTTGTGGCCAGCAAGGAGCAGAGCTTTTCGGCCACGTTTTTTTTGGTTTGTTCAAGTTCTTTTTGTGTGGAAGTAATTTGACCGGCGTATTTTTTTTCGTCCTTTTTCTCAGTGTTTGAATCAGCTTTTTTTGGGTTTTTATCGCTAGCTTGATTTTTCTCCGACTCTGCTTTGAGCTTTAGCTGAGACAGTGTTTTCATCTGCTCGATCAGCTCTGATGCGAAAATATCGTTATAGCTTACTGATGCGTTATCGTTTAGTTTTGAGAGAAGTTCGCTTGGTGAAGGGAAGTTTTGGCAGGCGGAAACAGATTGGGCATAGGCAGCCGAATACAGGAGGCCGATAAAGACCAAACAGCTGATCAAAAACGGTTGGTATCCGACCAACAGCAATTCAGCGTTGAAATAACTTCTTTTCATCAAACGCCCGATTTAGTACTTGAAACAGTCAAAATTCATTCAGCAAACATTGAAGAAACTACTGCCAAAGCATTAAATGCCAAAGATTGAACAAGTAATTCCGTTAATAAGTAGAGTATAATTAAAATAGCTCTATATGAGAATAGCAGTAGCAATGAGCGGTGGTGTTGATAGCTCGGCGGCGGCGGCCTTGCTGAAAGAAGCTGGCCATGATCTGGTGGGCTTTACAATGCAGCTGTGGGATCCGCGGCGAAATATCAACGTAGATGAAAACGGAGAGCCTTTGCCCTCTCGTTGCTGCTCTCTGGATGATGTGGCTGACGCCAGGCGAGTCGCCGGAAAACTTGGTTTTCCATTCTATGTTCTTAATCTTGAATCAGAATTCGAGAAAGCAGTTGTCGAGCCTTTTGTAAACTCGTACCTTCAGGGTGAGACGCCTATTCCGTGCGTAGCCTGCAATTCAAGGCTCAAGTTTGATGCGCTCGACAAGATGGCGGACAGTCTTGAATGCGAAAAAGTGGCGACCGGCCATTACGCAAGAGTTTTTAGAAATGAAGTTACCGGAAAGTTTAGATTACTGAGAGGAAAGGATCTTTCAAAAGACCAAAGCTATTTTCTCTGGGAGCTAGGGCAAAGCCAGCTAAGTAGGGCGATATTTCCGCTCGGCGAGCTTACAAAGCCGCAGGCCCGCGAGATCGCCCGCCGCAATGGGCTTTGGATAGCTGAAAAAGCCGAATCGCAGGAGATCTGTTTTGTTCCCGATGGTGATTACAGCGGATTTATTGATCGTTATCTTAAAAGCGTTGGAGAAGACGGGAAAATACCTGAGTCTGGCGAAATAGTAGATACAAGCGGCAAAGTAATAGGCGAACATTCCGGAATACACAGATACACTGTTGGCCAGCGGCGCGGCCTTGGGGTGGCTTCTGCAAAGCCGCTTTACGTTGTACAGATTGAGAGGGCGAAAAACCGCATAATTGCCGGTGAGGCAGAGGAATTGCTTAAAAAGCGTGCTGTTCTGAAAGGCTTAAATTTGATCGCAGGCTTTGAGGATTTAAAGACTTCTGTTGGCGGCAGCCAGATTGAATTTCGCGCAAAAGTAAGGATTCGCTACAGGCATGAGCCCGCCCCGGCAAGCGTCGTAACTATCGGCAACTCAAAGGCCGAAGTCATTTTTGATCAGCCACAGAGAGCTATCACTGCTGGCCAGGCTGCAGTGTTTTATGACGAGGAAACCGGTGATGAAGTGCTCGGTGGCGGCTGGATCGTCGGCAGCGGCGACTGAATTCCGGTTTTTAAGCCAATAGAAGACCGCAGACCGTAGAG
>DATLZX010000084.1:0-10806 GCA_035573795.1 Pyrinomonadaceae bacterium
AATAAAGCGGGAATTGGAAAGCGGCTGGTATCAGTGGTTTACTTACAAACTGCCGGCAGTTTTTACGATCCAATCGGGTATTTCACA
Organism: Pyrinomonadaceae bacterium; assembly: GCA_035573795.1. Classification (GTDB taxonomy): domain Bacteria; phylum Acidobacteriota; class Blastocatellia; order Pyrinomonadales; family Pyrinomonadaceae; genus OLB17. The sequence goes on from DATLZX010000084.1 coordinate 88, forward strand.
GATACGCTATGCCTCTTTGAAAGGGATTATGGCTGCCAAGAAAAAGGAAATCAAGGAAGTGCAGACAGAGCTCAAAGAAACACCCGCAGCGCAGAAAATAGAAAAGATCTACCTTCCGCTTAAAACAAAACAAACGCAAATTCTCGGAAATGGTGACATAAAGCGCGCTGCGGCTGAACTGGTAGAAAAGCTCAGAAACGAGGCAAGAGTTATTCAGTAAAGGGAAGATATAGCACTAAATGTAATTCAGGCAGATTTTTAACTGACGCCTTGATTTCGGATCGAAGCAAAACAGCGTTAAGAGATAGTTTTTGATAAGTGCAATAAATACAATTGATTGCAGATATTTTGAATTACACTCAGACAGATACGAATCAAACAAGGAACCAGCAAATTTTGCAAAATGATACTGATTTTCATCGAACACTCTAACGGAAAACTGAATCGGCAATCGCTCGAGGCAATTGCCGCCGGCCAATCTCTTGGCAAGTCGCTCGGCATGCCGGTTTCTGCCGTTGCACTTGCAGAAGGCGAGGTTAAATTCGAACCTGATCCGGCAGGCTTCGAGCTTGAAAAATTCTATGTGGCAAAGGGACAATACCTTGCCCGCTATACGCCTGACGCCTTTACCGATGCATTATGCGGTGTAATAAGTGCCCTTTCGCCTAAATACGTTATTTTCGCACACACTTACCAGGTCAGGGATTTTTCTCCGAAAGCGGCCGCAAGGTGCGGAAGGGAAGTTGTGGCCGACTGCATTAGATACAGGCTCAATGGGCAAACCCCGATTTTTACAAGAAGAATTTTTCTGGGCAAGCTCGATGCCGACGTGGTGCCAGCCGCTGCCGACCCGGTATTTGTAACCTTCCAATCCGGCGCTTTCAGGCCGGATGCGGCTCTGCCGGGCACTGCTACAGTTGAAACTCTGAATGTAAGCGTCAATGAGCCGCGAATGATTCCGGAAGAGCCTTTCCAGGAAGCTAAGGCCTCTGTAGATCTTTCGAAGAGCGAGAGGATCGTAGCAATCGGCAGAGGTATTAAATCACAGGAAAATATCGCCCTGGCTCAAAGCCTGGCAGATGCGCTTGGAGCTGACCTGGCTGCCTCGAGGCCGATTTGCGACAATGAGTGGCTGCCGATTGATCGGCAGATTGGCTCCAGCGGCCAGACAGTAGCCCCCAAATTATACCTGGCTCTTGGAATTTCAGGAGCTATCCAGCATATAGTCGGGATGAAAAACTCGCAAACCATTGTTGCTATAAATAAAGATCCCGAAGCACCGATTTTTGATATTGCTGATTATGGTATAGTCGGAGATCTTTTTGAGGCTGTTCCGGCAATTTTGGAAGAGCTGAAAAAAGGTTAGTGGATGAAAAAGTTCTTTGTGGCCTTATTCTGACGGCGTGAGTAAGGGAAAAATCGGTTGCTGCGCCGGGCAGCCCCCGATAAGGTTACCTGCAAAAAACAATAGCGGCCGCGGTGAAAATCGTCGGCCGCTTATACTTTTTAATTGCGACTGTCTCTGCCAGCCTTTGATCGGCTTTGATGAAATCAAGCCTTTTTAAGGACTTTTTCTGATTTCTAAATAGATGCAGCAATGGCATCATCGAAAATTTCCAAAGCGACATCAACATTGCCTTGGGTCAAAACCAGCGGCGGTGACCACCTGATTGCGCTTGTTCCGCAGCCTAGTATAATCAGGCCTCGTTTGTAACAGGCCATCTCGACTCTGTCACGCAGCTCGGGATCTGCCTCGAAGTTTGTTCTATCCTTGACGAATTCGACGCCCAGCATCAATCCCAAGCCGCGGACATCGCCGATGCATTCGTACTTTTCGGCGATTTTGCGTAAGCCGTCTTCGAGATATTGGCCAACCGCTCGGGCATTCTCAACCAGTCCGTTTTCAAGCAGTTCGATAGTTTTTAGTGCAGAAGCCAGTGCGACCGGATTTCCGCCAAAAGTCGAGGCGTGAGCTCCTTTATGCCAATCCATTATGTCAGCCCTGGCCGTGCAGGCGCCAATCGGCATACCCGAACCAAGCCCTTTAGCCATGCAGACTATGTCGGCTTTTATGCCGTCATGATGGTCCAAAGCAAACATTTTTCCGGTTCGGCCCATCCCGCTTTGGACTTCATCTATTACGAGAAGAATCCCGTTTTCATCACAGATCCGCCTGATTTCTTTAACGAAGGATTTTGGTGCTGGTATGTAGCCGCCCTCACCCTGTACGACTTCGAGTATGATAGCGGCAACCTCTTCGGGTGGAGTTGTGGTCTGGAAAACCTTCTTTTCGAGCCACTTTATGACATCGCGAGAGACTGTTTCTTCGTCCGAGGGCAGATCAGTGGCAAAATGCCTGAATTTGTTCGGATAGGGGATATGGACAACGTCCAGTGCCTGCCTCATAAAACCAAGCCTCTGAGCTTTTTTCGAAGATGTAAGGCTGAGCGCGCCAAGCGTTCGTCCATGGAATGACCCGTAAAACGAGATGAATTTCTGCCGTTTGGTGTGATACATGGCCAGTTTCAGGGCAGTTTCAATTGCCTCAGCACCGCTATTGGCAAAGTGCGTTTTGGTTGGGCCGTCAATGGGAACGATTTCGTCCAGCTTTTTGCCAAGTTCCGGCATGTGGCGATAGTAAAAATCTGTGCCGCAAAGGTGGATAAGCCGGCTTGCCTGCTGGGAGATGGCTTTGACGATTTCAGGGTGGCAATGGCCAGTAGAACAGACTGCAACACCCGCATTGCAATCCAGAAAAACGTTGCCGTCCGGGTCAGTTATCCATACGCCGGAGGCATGGTCGGCGACCAGCTTGTAGTCGGGCCGCGGATAACTCGGCGTGACATAGCGGGCATCGGCCTGAATGATTTCAAGTGATTTCGGACCAGGGAGCTCGGTCTTGATAATTGGGCGTTCGAATTCTGCTATTGGTTTCATAAAATCTCCTAAATTACCTGATTCCAATATTTAGATATTGGGCAAAGTGGTTGTTTCAAAAAAATCACAAGTTGAAAAAGAGAAAACGAAAGGAAGCTGAATGGTAAGAAAGGAGGTTTTAATCGCCAGCAAAAAGGTTTGCTCGCTGTTTTATCGGCCGTAGTTTTGCGATACATCGCGGTGTCATAAAGGGAATTTTACCAAAAGATGTAGCCGTGCGGCAATTTATGTTCTTGAAATTAAGATTGTGTAATTTTAGAAAATCTTTTCGTCCTGAAAATTTAGCTTTGCCAAGCATTAAATGATTGAATGATGAGTAAAGTACTGAGAAAAATAGGGATAAGGTTCATGTTGCCGATAATTAAAGAAATAAATTTGAACTGCACGATCAAGTTTGAAACAATCCACTTACAAGCTTATGAATACGGAACAAACCGCTACAACGCACAAAAACCGTCTGGCGCAGGAAAGGTCGCCTTATCTCAAACAGCATGCAGAAAACCCTGTAAACTGGTTTCCGTGGTGCGATGAGGCCTTTACACTGGCCAAAAGAGAGGATAAGCCGGTTTTGGTTAGTCTGGGCTATTCTGCCTGCCATTGGTGTCATGTAATGGCTCATGAATCATTCGAAGATGAAGCAACGGCCGACATAATGAACAGGCATTTCGTAAATATCAAGGTTGATATCGAGGAGCGGCCTGATATAGACAAAATTTACATGAATTTTGTGCAAATGACGACCGGGCGCGGCGGATGGCCACTCAATGTATTCGTTACGCCTGACAAAGTCCCATTTTTCGGTGGAACATATTTCCCCCCAAATCCCAGATACGGAATGCCCTCATGGCAGCAGATTTTGCTAAGTGTGGCAGACGCATGGCAGAACCGGCGCCGGGAGCTTCTGGATTCGGGAAATCAGCTTCTGGATGAACTGCGAAAATTTGGTGCGGCGCAAGCTGACACAGCACCTCTGAGCGCAAGCTTGACCGAGACTGCTTTTAACAGAATTTCAGGGACTTTTGACAGGACAAATGGTGGATTTGGCGGAGCGCCGAAGTTTCCGCCAACGATGGTTCTGGAGTTTTTTCTGAATTATTACTTTCGCACCGGCGAGGCAAAAGCGCTTGAAATTGCTCAATTTACAGGCAGAAAAATGGCCGCCGGTGGTATTTATGACCATCTGGGAGGAGGTTTTCACCGTTATGCGGTTGATGCGGTCTGGCTAGTGCCGCATTTCGAAAAAATGCTTTATGACAACGCCCAGTTGCTTAAATTTTACCTGCATCTTTATCAAATTTCGGGTGAAGGGGTTTTTGCCAGGGTTGCAAGGGAAACCTGCGATTACCTTCTGAGGGAAATGTTCTCGCCAGACGGCGGTTTCTACTCATCGCAGGATGCGGACAGCCTTACGGAAGATGGCCATTCGGAAGAAGGCCGCTTCTATGTTTGGACAGCAGAAGAAATACGCTCTGCAATCGGAAGTGATGAAGCAGCCTTGGTAGAGAATTTTTACGGGATCACAGAGGAGGGAAATTTCGAGGGAAAAAACATCCTTTATCTTGCTGCAAAGCAATTTCCTGAAGATTTGAGCGAGGAAGATAGGATTAAATTAGGTGAAATAAGACAAAAACTTTTGTTAGAAAGAGACAAGCGGCCTAAGCCTTTCAGGGATGAAAAGGTCATTACTGCATGGAATGGGCTGGCACTGGAGGCAGTGTCGCTTGCTGCGGCGGTTTTCGATGACCAGGATTATAGACAGGCGGCGATCAAAAATGCAGGCTATCTGCTTGAAAAAAGGGTGAAGAATGAAGAAAACGGCGGTATCAAAGTTACAAGATTCGATTTCTCTGAATCCTGTGATTTTGGGTTCATTGATGATTACGCAAATCTGGCAAATGGCCTGATTGCCGTTTATCAGCTTACAGGAAAAGCGGAGTTTATAGAGGCGGCACGAGCGATCTCAGAGCAGATGATATCAGCATTTTGGGACAAAAACGAGGGCGGTTTCTTTTATACGGCTGAGGGCTTCGATGAAACACTTGTCAGAAACAAGGAGATTTTTGATAATGCCATGCCGTCCGGTAATTCGGCCGCGGCTCTTGCCCTTTTGAAATTGTCCAGATTCTACAGTTTAGAAAAGTTTGAGCGTATCGCTACTACAGCAATCAGGGCAGCTGCAGAAATGATCAGAGCTTATCCGAATGGCTTCGGGTGTGCTCTTGAAGCAGCGGAATTTTACCTTTCGCCGGGCGGTGAGGTTGTTTTAAGCGGAAAAGAAACTGAAGAGTTTGAAAGGGTATTTTGGGGAAATTATCTGCCAAATACGATTTTTATACCGCGGCTGAGTGAAATAGAACTGCCGCCTTTTGAAGGCAGAGAGAGTGACAGAAAACTTGCTTACGTCTGTAAAAACTATGTTTGCAGTAAGCCCGCAGAGACGATCGGAAGCTTTCTAAAAGAGCTCGAAAGCCTTAGGGCGAAATAATCGCCTACGGAACCCGGGCCGTTTTTGTTGCCAAGCCGATCAAATACAATGCAGTAAAAATGAAAATCGCAGTTCCAGTTAAACCGAAACTGCGACTTTGAAGAACCATTAAATAGTTCAGGGTAACTGACTATTTGTTGGTGTTTGATTTCACTTCGTCTTTTTTCATTTCACCGGGTTTGGTTTCGCCTTTTTTCTCCTCCGGCTTGTTAGCATTAGCATTGCTGTTGTGGTTAGCGTTGCTGTTGGAGGCTGGAGAAGCGTTTGTAGCCGGTGATGCGTTGGTTGCCGGCGAAGCGTTGGTAGCCGGTGAAGTTGTGGTGTTTACGTTTGTGTTGTTAGCATTTGTTTTGTTAGCAGCATTATTTGCCGGTGCTTCACCGCCGCAAGCTGCGCCGAGAGCGCCAAGTGCCAAAACTGCTGAAAGAACGATAACTTTTTTCATTCGAGTAAATCTCCTGTCTTCTTCAAAGTATTTAATAAAAATTGCTTGAATTTATACTTTCAGGATCGTCTTTCTCGATCCCTAGTTTCGAGGTTCAAGCTTGCCACGAAACAAACGATAATATTAGAGATGTCCAGTTATTAAGTCAACCCCTAAATGCAAGATTTCAATTGTTTGTAAAAAGATTTTTTTACTTGTTTTTTTGGCCAAAACAGGCTTATAGGGACATTTGGGAAGCCCTGGTAAAATCATACAGAACATCAGTCAGGATAAATGGCCGCTATATTGACAAGGAGAAATAACTGCCTGCTGCCGAGGGCCGTAGTAAATTAAAATTATATTGACTTTAACCAGAGTCAAAATGTAAATTCATCATATCGGAACTGCCTCTAGAGACGGCCGTTCCCGCCCTTACCACCCGATCAATCTTCAATAACCCATACTTCCAGCTTTTATGTTTAACCCTGAGCCAGAGCAGAAAGACTACAGCCGAGCCGGTGCATCACTGCAATCTTTCATACTGATGTTTGGTTTTGCGGCGCCGATACTGACTTTTTTGGTTGCGGCTTCAGGGCTGAACCCGAACGCAAAAACTGCAGCTCTGGTGGCGCTTTCCCTGGTTTATCTGTTGGTTTGCGTGGTGGTTTACTTCAGGCTGCAAAGAATGAATCAACTCGCAAAGCCTGATGAATCCGTCGGCCAAAAGGACTATTTTGAAGAAAAGCTTCAGGCACTGGAAAGCGCGGGAGAATTTTTTACCGGGACGCTGTCTCCTGAGGATATGTTCAGGCTCGTATCAAATAGGGTAAATGAGTTGTTTCCTTTCAATTCCGCCCTTTTGCTGGTGCCTGACGAAAACAGGGATAAGCTCATGGTCAAATTCAATCTTGGGCTCAAATTTCCTGCAGAGGGCTGCCCGCCAGTACCAGTCGAGACAAGCCTTGCCGGCCTTGCTTTTTTAAGCAAGGAGGTTGAGACAACAATAAAAATCGCTGATGAAAGGGAAAACCTTCCATTCCTTGATTCAAAAGCCCGCTGTGCGGCGGCAATACCCTTGAAACAGCGCGGTGAGGTTTATGCCGTGCTGGAGCTTGTATTTGATAAACAACATGAATTCGGAAAAGACGAAATAGACAAGCTTACGGCTTTAGGTGACAGGATAGCCCCGATGTTTCTTGGCTCGCTGGCTTATGAAAAATCCCTTTCAAGCGCCCTTACCGATCCGGTTACAAACCTTCCAAATGAAAGAGCCTTTTTCATGGTTCTGGAAAATCAGCTCGCCGAGTCAATCAGATTCAGGGATGACCGTCCTCTTACGGTACTGATAATGGATATAAAGGGATTCGACCAGATAAATTCCCTTTACGGACACGCTTTTGGCGATAAGGTGCTTGAGTTTGCCGCGGATAACATCTCGCAGCAGTTAAGGAAAATGGATTTTCTGGCCAGACGGTCTGCTGATGAATTCCTGGCTGTTTTGCCAAAGGCTAGCGAGAAAACGGCCGGTGAAATCATTGAAAGAATCAGAAGACGCTTTTTTGATGCAGGTTATAGCGATTCAGCCGGAACCAAGATTAAACTGCAAATGAGTTTCGGCTGGGCGACTTTCTGGCGCGATGGCGAAACTGCCCTTCAATTACTGGAAACTGCCGAAATGAGAAAAGCTCAATCTAAAGCAGCCGAAATCGGCAAAGTCATAGAATTTCCCAAAGAATACGTAAATTAGTCATTTTTGTTGCCCGATAAAAATACTTAACGCAGAAAAAAAGCATTGAGCCTTCCTCGAGCAAAAAACCTGCGGTTTTCTGTATAAAATTGCCAGCATAAGAGTTTTTTTCGGATTTGACGGTTTGGCAATCCGGCGGGGGATAGTGTGTAATTTCTTTTGATTATGGCAACTATCACATTTCTCGGCGGAGTAGGTACTGTAACCGGCTCAAAATACTTGCTTAAAACGTCCAGGCACAGCCTATTGATTGATTGCGGGCTATTTCAGGGGCTGGCTGAACTAAGGAAGCGAAACTGGGACGATCCGGAATTCGATGTTTCTGCACTTGATGCAGTAATTATCACGCATGCCCATATTGATCACTCCGGATACCTTCCACGCCTGGTAAAGCTAGGCTATACAGGGCCTGTCTATACTTCAAAGGCTACTGCTGATTTATTGAGGATTCTTCTGCCTGATTCGGCAAGGCTGCAGGAAGAAGAGGCTGACTACAGAAACAGGCACCAGTTGACGAGCCATACCCCGGCTTTGCCGCTCTATGAAGAAACGGATGCAAATGCGGCAATCAAGCTTCTCCAAACCTTTGCCAACGATGCCGAGCCGCACGAGATACTGGATGGCATACGGATCAGCTTTATGATCGCAGGGCATATTATGGGAGCAAGCCTCGTCCTGGTAGAAATGGACGATGAGGCAAGCGATGGCGGAACGCTCAGGTTTCTGTTTTCAGGCGATCTGGGGCATTATGACCAGCCGATAATCAAAGATCCGATTGCCCCGCCGGCCTGTGATTATCTGATGTGCGAATCAACTTACGGCGACCGGCTGCATGATGAAGTGCCGGCAAAAGAAAGGCTGGAAGAGATAATAAACCATGCGGCATCAAGGAACGCCCCGATTCTGATTCCGGCTTTTGCTGTCGGGCGAACGCAGGAAATCCTTTATATTTTAAGGGAGCTGGAAGAAGAGAGAAGGATACCGATCCTACCCGTAATTGTTGATTCGCCGATGGCCGCAATGGCAACACAGGTTTACAACCGCTGGACTGACGAACATGATGAAGCCTATGCCTCAATCCTTCGCGGCAAAAGACATCCCTTGAGGACGCATTCGATGATGACAGCGTCCACACGGGAACAGTCTAAAAGAGTAAATGATATGCAGGGCGCAAGAATTATTATCTCAGCCTCAGGAATGCTGACCGGCGGGCGGGTTTTGCATCATGCAATAAGAATCTTGCCAAATCCGGATGCGACAATCGTCTTTGTTGGTTATCAGGCGGCCGGAACAACGGGGAGAAAAATAATCGAGGGTGCCCGCGAGGTGAAAATCATGAAAAACTACGTGCCGGTAAACTGCCATATCGAACATATAGACAGTTTTTCTGCCCATGCCGACTGGAAGGGAGTTCTGAGATGGCTGGAAGGGCTTCCATCGGCTCCGAAGCTTGTTTTTACAACTCATGGCGAGCCGCAGGCTGCTGCTTCTATGGCACAAAAAATAAAGGAACACTTTGGATGGGAAACTTTAGTTCCTCAATTGAACCAGACAATAGAACTAAAGTGATCATCTGAAAGAACTTAAGTGTTCATTTGAAAGAACTTAAGTGTTCATTTGAAAATACCGGTCTTCTGAAATAAAAAAAATCTAAACTATTGGAATCACACAGGAAAAGCGGGCTTGATATTGCCCGCTTTTATAATTGCAAAACGCTCTGCTCAGAATAATTAAAAATCCAGTCAGGCTGACCTTTCCCCGTCTTTCAAAGGGGTTTTTCTGACTAAGTCAACCCCCGTCTTTCAAAGGGGTTTCTTTGACTCAGTCAACCCCGTCTTTCAAAGGGGTTTCTCTAAATCAGTCAACCGTTTGCTTTACCTTGAAATTGTCTGATTTTGCGGCTGACTTAGGATAGTCTATATGGAACCCGTCTTCCTCAACCTGAACGCCCGGCGCATCGGCTTTGATTATAGAAACCTTATACTCACCGCCAGGATTTGGCGTTGCAGCAAAGGGAGCCAACTGGACCGGCAATCCGCCATTTGCCGCATCAACCCAGCCGACGTTATGCGAGCAGGAAATATCAGTCCTGACGCCGTAAATTCTTCCATCTGCATTGACTACAAGTTGACGGCATTCTGCCGGATCGGTTGAAAGCAGGGTTTTTCCGCTTGGATCAGTAACCTCGAAATAATAGTATCCGGGCAAAAGGCCTCTGGAGTTGGCATTATTCGGGCCGCCGTTGAGATAGACTGAAAGGCGGTCAGAATAAATATTTTGATTTACTCTGGATCCGTCAAAATTTGAAGTGTATATTGCGCCCGGAAGTCCACCAACTGCATAGATTCCGGCTGAGAGAAAAACGATTGTTAGCAATGAAATCAAATATTTTGTGGGCATTTTCATATGTTGTCTCCAATTTTTGAAATCAAGTTGTCGGGAGGAGTTAAAACAAAGGCCTGAAGGGCCGCATGCCGTAAATGGCGCATTAGTGAAAGCCGTAAATGGCTATTAAAAGTAAATGAATGCAAAATAAAGTATTTCTTCAGATTATAAACAAAAAAGAGAGAAATTGAAGTAACGATAAATTAAAACTATTCGTATCTCAGACACTCGATCGGGTCAAGTTTTGCGGCTTTTCTTGCCGGTAAGACACCGAAAATCAACCCGATAGAGAGCGAAACCCCGGCCGAGAGCAGTATCATCCATAGCTCAACCTTGGCCGGCAGCGACGGCAATAAAATCAACAAAATCTTAGAAATTGCTATTGCAAGGAAAATTCCAATGGCACCGCCAAAAAAAGTAAGAGTCATCGCCTCGGACAAGAATTGAAAGACGATTGCACGTTTTGTTGCACCGAGCGCTTTTCTTATCCCGATTTCTTTAGTCCTTTCTGTAACGGATACGAGCATAATATTCATAACTCCGATACCGCCAACAAGAAGTCCCAGGCATGAAATCGCTATTGCCGCCGCCCCGATTCCGGCCATCATTCCGTCAAATTGAGCCATAAAACTATCTGCCGTCTTGATATCGAAATCGTTTGGCGAGCCGAACTTTACGCCGCGGCGAACACGCAGGATGCTTTCTATCTCCATCATTGCATCGCTGAGCTGCCCTTTTTTG
>DATLZX010000085.1:0-5005 GCA_035573795.1 Pyrinomonadaceae bacterium
AAAGTCTTAGTTAAATCATTTCTGCCAGGTTCTAATTGGCTTAAAGCTTGCATCACCATATTTTCAGGTTTACTGATAGCGTGGGCGGCTACTCAGCTATTGCAGTTCGATTTTCATAGTTTCTCGGTTTTAATAGTCTCAGTAATACTCGTAATATTATTATCGCCTTTCAAGCTCCGGATTTCATCTACCAGAGTTTTCTTCAAGCCGAATAATACGATCATCCTTTTGGTTATTGCCATCAGCGGGGCTGCGGCCGGCATTCTGACAGCGGCTGTGTCGGCAATTGCTGAGGCTTTCAATTTAGATGATGAGACGACGGATTGGGATACTCCTTTTTCTCGTGAAACTATCGCAGCTGCCTTCAGCGGGCTGGCCCTGTGGGTATATGATGCCGGCAATGCGGCACAGCTCGGAAAGAGCAATCTGGATATCAAATTTACCGAAACTCAGATAATCTTCGGGGTTTTGATGATAGCAGGTGCCAGATATCTGATTGTCAATATCTTGGATTACCTCAACAGACCGGAAAAAGTAAAAGAGATCAGAAAGTCCGAAAGCATCAGTTTATCCGAAAGCGTAAATTCGGAAGGTTTGCATTCTGGCAGCTTGAAGTCAGACAGTTTCATCGAACGCGCCATCAGTGGCCTTACGGCGCTTGCTGCCAGTTTGATACTGATATTGGCACTCAATCACTTCGGGTTTGAATTCGGGCTGATTCTGATCCCGCTGGCAATTATTTTTCAGCTGGCTTACAGAGTTCACACAAATAAACTCACGGCCAAAACAAGAGAGTTACGGGAGGCGCTGCGGCTGCACCTTGCAACTGTAGAAGCTTTGGCTACTGCCATTGATGCAAGGGATCAGATCGGCGATGGGCACGTTCGCCGGACACAGGTTTATTCGTTGGCTATGGGCCGGATCCTGCAGTTGGGCGAAAGCGAGCTGGACGCTCTTCGTACCGGATCGCTGCTTCACGATATAGGCAAACTTGCAGTGCCCGACCATATCCTGAACAAACCCGGCAACCTCTCGCCGGCTGAAATGGAGAAAATCAAGATTCATTCATCGGTCGGCGCGGCAATGCTTGAAAAGATCGGGTTCAATAGTCCGGTTGTGCCTACGGTGAAGTACCACCATGAACGTTGGGACGGACTGGGATATCCGGAAGGCCTCAGAGGGCTGCAAATACCTCTAACGGCACGAATACTTGCCATTGCTGATGCATTCGATAGTTTGAGGAGTGCCAGGCCGTATCGTGCGGCAATCAAGCGGGAAGAGGCCTGCAAGCTGCTTCGGGCAGGTGCCGGCAGCCGTTTCGATCCGAAGCTGGTAGAGATTTTCCTGGCGAATCTGAGCAAGTTCGAATCAGAAATCGAGGCAATGGGCTGCGGTTATGAAACTGCTCAGACCAAACAGGTAGAGGCTGCCAGCCTGCCTCATTTTGTCGAGCAGATCAAGAGGGCGAATCGTGAAGTCTTCAGCCTATATTCGCTGGCGCGTGAATTCAACGCGGCTCCAAATCTGGAAGAAACGCTCAAATTGTTTACGGACAGACTGGAGGAATTCGTTCCATTCGATGCCTGCGCGGTATTCCTGGTAGAGGAAAATGGCGACAATGCAACAGTAGTCCATACTGCCGGTACAACGAGCGGCTTTCTGAACAATAGGCGGGTACGCGCCGGCGAGGGCGCCACCGGCTACGTTCTGAAAAAAAGGAAGGCAGTGGAAAACGTAGACCCCGCGTTGGATTTTGCATTCTCGCAAACCCAGGAATCGCTTTCTTTCAAAACGATGGTCGCTCAGCCGGTAATAGTTGATGAAAGGCTGATTGGAGTGGTTTCGCTTTATTCTAGCCAACTGCCGCATTACAGCGATGAACATCTTCGCCTTATCGAGACGATTACGAGGATTGCCGCGGGCTCGATTGCCAAAATGCAGAGGATGGCTTTGGCAGCCAGCCATGCAATGACAGATCCGATCACCGGATTGCCAAATGCAAGGGCACTGCATATCGAGTTTGAAAAAGAAGTCAACAGGGCGAATCGGGCAGGGTCGGTCTTTCAAATGCTCATGCTGGATCTGGATGGCTTCAAGGATGTTAATGACACTTTCGGTCACAAGATCGGCGACAACCTTCTGACGGCGATCGGCCGGGTCATAAAGGAAGAGCTGAGGGAATACGATTTTCTTGCACGTTATGCAGGTGATGAGTTTATTGCATTGATACCCGGTGCGGAGTCGGATGCGGTTGCCGAACTTACAACAAGGATTGAAGAAGCGATTAACCGCTTCGGTATCGAGGTCGCACCGAACCTGTTTGCAAGGGTTGGCGTAAGTATCGGCTCAGCCTGTTTTCCCAATGATGGTGAGACATTCGACCAGCTGGTCATATCCGCTGACAAAGCAATGTACCTGACAAAGGCGCTGCACCGCAGAAACAAGCATCGGGGCGACGGGCAATCCCCCGGCGGAAACGCAAGCGGAGATATACCGCCGGCGGAAAGAAAAGACAGCAGTGGGCCTAAAGTTTTAAGAAGGCTGCAGCTTTTGCCGGTTTAGAAAAAGTTTGACTTTGGAGTGGGAGGTGGTGGGCCCGCTCCTTGGCTTCGGACAGAAAGCCGTTAGTAGTGCGGCTAACGGCTGAATCCGAAGCCATTTTTTCTTTGCCAACATAATTAGCGGTACGAAAAAAAATAAGCATTTGAGCAGCAAACCCTTACACCGCAAATCGGCCTTATCGCCGCAGTAAACCATTGTTAAAATGTCAACTAAAATGCCTGAGAAAACCTGAAATGAACTTGTCCCTGATGCAGGCGGTAAACGGCGTCAGGCGGTATTGGCTGCGGAATGATAAATGTCGGCGGATTGAGCAAATAGCCGTAGTCGAAGCCTATTTCACCGCCAATCGGTGTTTTGAATCTGAGGCCGAGCCCGATCGTATGAGACCAGAGCGATCTGAGGTTTCGCCTGAATACATCCGAGGGGATCGCATCCGGCGGATTTACAAAATCGCGAATGCTCCTGAAAACATTGCCTCCATCATAAAAAGGAACCAGTCGAAAATTTTCACCGAAGGGAATTCTTGCCTCGAGATTGACTATGGCGAGGGCATTTCCTCCAAATGGCACAGTAAAAGGCGTAAGGAAAATCTGCTCGCCTTTGGAATTAAAGAACTGTCCGGTCGGCACCACTGCGACCCTTGGGCCGGCGCCCTCGAAATCGAATCCGCGCAGCGTATTCGAACCACCTGCAAAAAACCTCTCGCTTATTGGAAGCACCGAGCCGAGCTCGGGAAATGTGGTAGAAAATCTATTCCCTTTTGCAAAAACATTAGCAAGGCCGAGAACCCCGCGGGCGGCAAAAGTTACCTTTGATAACTTGCCCCAACTGTAATAACCATTAAACGAAGCCTGGAATTTATTGAAGCCGATATTTGCACCAAGCGGTGGCAAAGATACATTGTATTCGGCGGTAATGTAGGTGCCGCGTGTCGGGTTTGCCGAATCATAAACGCAGGGGTTTTCAATCTCGCCGCGTGCGATTATGTCGAGAATGGAGTATTTCCGGGAACAATTTTCGCGGGTATCACGAACGAAAGTAAAACCAAAGCCTGAAATACGGATTTTGGCATCAGGCTGCAAGAGGTCCTTGATCAGGAGACTCTCGATATTGAAAAGCCTGACATCTTCAAACCTGTAGCGGAAAAAAATCAGGCTGCGGGTTTTGAGGTCCAGCGTACGGTTTGACTCAGCCGAAACCGTAAATCTGTTAAGCGTCGGGCTGCCGGCGAGGTTTCCGATTTCATCAACGGGATTGCCGTTTTGGTCAAGTCGCTGGACTATACCAAAGGTGCCGCGGTCGAAGGCAGTGCGGAAAAATCTTGTAACCGTTTCATCCCTTTGATAACTGATGCTCAATGTAAACGGAGCAAACCGCTTTGGGCCGTCTCTGAGAAACCGGGGGTTGATAAAATCGAATTGGGCGAGCTGCTGCCGCTGGCTGTAGCGAAACCGCGCACCGCCCTGCCAAAGGTTTCCGAAAAGATTCAGCAGGCGAATATCGGCAAAGCTGCTGAAGCCTAGATCCGTAGAGTAGCCTCCGCCATAAGAAAGTATGCGAGATGGCTGCTCCTTGACACTTACTATCACGTCACGGTTACTACTTCCATCAGGGCGGTTTTGTGCGGGAACTACCCTTGTATTAACGTTCTCGAAAACGTCGGTTTCGTAAAGGTTTTGCTCGCTCGAGTAAATATCCGATGACCTGAGCAGATCGCCCGGAGTCAGGTTTATAGCCCTTTTTATTGCTGCTTCTTTTGTTTTTTCATTTCCTGTAACCAGAACACGATTTATATAAACCGGCTTTCCTTCGTTCTCGATCTGGAAGGTAACATTTATGATTTTTTCCTTCGGATTTTGCTGGTTTTGCTGATTCTGTCCGGAGGAATCGCTGTTGCCCTGAGAAGACTGGTTTTGTGTATTTTGTGACTGGGCTTGCGGTTCATCGAATTTCAAGCTGACAGAAGCATCATAAAACCCTCGCGATTGGTAGAACTCCAGAATTTTTCGTCGGGTATTTATCAAAAGCGCTCTTGAAAATTTTCTGCCTTCAAGGGGCGAAAACTGGCTTTTGATCTCGGCATCGGTGAAAGCTTTGTTGCCGGTAATCTCAACATTCCCGATTACGGTAGGCAGCCCCTCGTTTACGTTAAAGGTTATAATCAGATTTTCACCGTCAGGCGAAACGCCCTGGATGACCCGCACTGTGGCATCTCGGTAGCCCAATTGCCGAAGAAGCGAGCGGATTGTTGCGGCATCTTCCTCGAGAAGTGCGTCGTTTGTAAAGCCGCGCCCATAGCCGAAAAGCGGGATTATGCCCAGAATATTGGCTTCCTGCGATTCAAGTACAGGCTTGATCTCATCAATTGTAAAAAGATTCGTGCCTTTTAGTCTTAATTCTGTTAATTTAAGCCGGCGATTCAAATCTGCAATGTATTTTACCG
>DATLZX010000086.1:0-8264 GCA_035573795.1 Pyrinomonadaceae bacterium
GTCGGCAAGTTCTCGCCCAACCGGCACACCATCAATTGAAAGCGAACCACCAAAATTCGTTTGAACCAAAACGCCGATAGTAAATTTGTTGCCCGCAGTAGTTACAATTCTGGACGAAGTTCCTATTCCGCCTTTCCAGCCGAATGCGATTGTTCCGGTACCTGCGCCTACCGTACCTTCTTCTACTTGGCTGCAGCTTGCATAGTTGATGGCATTGAACAGATCCTGCCTGGTGATGTATCTGCCTCTTATGTCATTCAATACGCCGTCATTCGTCTCAGCAACCAGCGGATTTATCGAGCGCAAGCCTTCATTTCCGGGCAAACTCAAAACGTAATCAATCAAAAAATCTGCTGCTTTAGGTACTGATAATGTCGAGGTCAGGATTATAGGCGTCTCGATTTCACCTAGTTCGTTTATCTGTGTTGAGCCTGCAAGCTTTCCAAAACCATTACCTACAAAAATTGCTGCTGCAACTCTCTCACGAAAAACATTACCTCGATGCGGCAAAATCGCCGTCAGGCCCGTTCGGATGTTTTCGTTGCGTATCAAGGTAGTATGGCCGACGCAAACGCCCGCGACATCCGTAATCGCATTATTGGCACCTGTGGGTAATACTCCGAATGAGATGCCAAACTCCCTTGCCCTCGGCCTTCTGTCAGCAGAAGTCTGCGCAATATCATCCGGCGAAAATTGCGTCAGAAGCATGACCAATAGAACCGCTTTTAACAGTAATTTATTTGCGCCGGGCATATTCGGGACCATACCTAAGTTCCTTTTGTTTGCCTTTATAAAATTTCACCATCTGTTTAAACCTTGGCAAAGGTCAAACCGGTTTGCCCCTGGTATTTGCCTCCGCGGTCGCTGTATGAGACTGCACAATCCTCATCCGATTCGAAAAATAATATTTGCCCAATGCCCTCATTTACATAGACCCTCAGGGGAAGGTTTGCCAGGTTCGCAATCTCCACTACCAGACGGCCGGTCCAGCCAGCCTCAAGTGGTGTAGTGTTTACCAAGAGGCCGGCTCTGGCATATGTAGATTTGCCTAAAGCAATACCTGTTACATTTCGCGGCATACGAAATGTTTCAACCGTTACCCCCAGCCCATAATGATGCGGCGGCAGAAGATAGTATCTGGAGCCGTCCTCCGCACTGTGTATCTCAGGCTCCACAAGCGAATATTGGGCATCGAATTTTTTGGGATCTATCTCGGCAGCGTGTACCGAGGTAAAGATCCTGAATCCGTCATCTGCCAAACGCATATCATAGCCATAGCTCGAGGCCCCTGCAGAAATTATCCTGCTGCCGTTCACCTCGCGCACAAGTTCGGGCAGAAATGGCTCGATCATGCCATGCTCTTCCGCCATCTTTCTTAACCATTTATCGGACTTTATCGTCATTTGAACCTATTATTCAAAAATGGAATTATGACTGCAAAGCCTGATATTCTCAACTTGAAAAACAAAAAAGCCGCCAAAGTTGGCGGCTTTTGCCTTTCCTTAATAGGCCAATCTGAAAAATAATACCTTAAAGCGCTGCCCCATGGCATTTCTTGAATTTCTTACCGGAGCCGCAATAACAGGGCTCATTCGGCTTGATTTTCGGTGTTTCCCTCACATAGGGCGTATGCCTTGCCGCTTCGGCTCCTGCAGCATCGGCCGTTGCCATTGCACCGGTAAAGGCCATTCCGGCTGCCTGCCTTCTGGCACGCTGTCTTGCCAGGCGCTCGAGCCTTTCTCTTTCGGCCTGTTCATCCTGCGTAACAACCTGCAGGTGAAACAGGGCTTTGCAGGTATTTATATCAATCCTGTCCAGCATTTCCTGAAACATCTCGAATGAAAGCTTTTTATATTCTACGAGCGGATCTTTCTGCCCATAACCAACCAGCCCGATTCCCTGCTTTACCTGATCGATTGAGAGCAGGTGATCTTTCCATTGTGAATCAATGATGTTAAGCATTATGTAGCGTTCGTATGCTCTCAATGATTCTGCGCCGGCCAGCTTTTCCTTCTCCTCGTAATTGGAAATCGCCTTTTTCCAGATAGCTTCTTCTATCTCGGCTGGCGCCATAGTATCAAAATCAATACCGCAATCTCTTGCAGGATCCACTGCATAGATGCTCTCGATTTCGGCCGCATAAGTATCTATGTCCCATTCATTTGGGGCAACCTCAGCACTGAGATACTTCTGTGTAATATCATGCAAAAGGTCTCGGGCAACGCCGTTCTCACCAAGCAGATATTCCCGATGTTCCGGCTCGAGCAGCAACTGGCGGCGAAGGCCATAAATCGTCTCGCGCTGCTTGTTCATTACATCATCGTATTTCAGCACATGCTTCCTGGTTTCGAAATTCCTGGCTTCTACAGCCTTTTGTGCACGCTCGATCTGCTTGGAAACCGTGCGGGATTCTATTGCAACCCCCTTTTCCATTCCTAGCCACTGCATCATTGCCCTGACCTTGTCACCGGCAAATATCCTCATCAGGTCATCCTCAAGCGAGAGGATAAACCTCGATGAGCCTGGATCGCCCTGTCGGCCGGCGCGCCCGCGAAGCTGATTGTCTATTCGCCTTGATTCGTGCCGCTCGGTTCCCAAAATGTGGAGTCCGCCCAGCGAGACAACTTCTTCATGCTCTTTTTCTACGATCTGCTTTGCTTTATTGTAAGCGCTTTCCCACTGCTCGGGCGTTGCCTCATCGGGATTGACCTCATCACGCTTCAGGAATTCCCTGGCCAGAAATTCCGGATTTCCCCCAAGCAGGATGTCTGTTCCACGGCCGGCCATATTTGTCGCAATTGTTACGGCGCCCTTGCGGCCGGCTTGGGCGACTATCTCGGCCTCGCGGGCATGGTATTTCGCATTCAGCACATTATGCTGTATTCCGATTTTTCTGAGCCGATCACTTATCAATTCAGAGTTTTCTACCGAAACTGTACCGACCAGAATCGGCTGCCCTCGCTCATTGCACCGCTTGATCTCATCTATTACCGCATCCCATTTTTCACCTAGTGTACGGTAGATGACATCAGGGTGATCTTTGCGGATCATCGGCCTATGCGTCGGGATTACTACTACGTCAAGGTTATATGTTGTAGCAAACTCTTCGGCTTCGGTTTCAGCCGTTCCTGTCATACCGGCAAGCTTTTCATACATCCTGAAGTAATTCTGCAGGGTTATTGTAGCCAGCGTCTGGTTCTCTCTTTCGATCTTTACGCCTTCTTTTGCCTCAACAGCCTGATGAAGCCCATCCGACCATCGCCGGCCATGCATCAATCTTCCCGTAAAGTCATCAACTATGATTACCTCCCCATCCTGAACAACATAGTGGTGATCCCGTTTGTACAGCGTATGGGCTTTCAGCGCCTGCTCGACACAATGCAGAAGCTCCATATTTGCCGGATCGTAAAGGTTATCTACACCAAGGAGTTTTTCGGCTTTGCTGACGCCCTGTTCGGTCAATACTGCCGAATGGTTCTTTTCATCTACAAGGTAATCTCCGGTAGTTACTTTGGTTACCTCGTCCTTGTGGCCGCGCTCCAGCCTCGGGATAATATCGTTTGCAATGTAATATTTTTCCGTCGCATCATCAGAAGCTCCCGAAATGATCAGCGGAGTCCTGGCTTCGTCTATAAGGATTGAATCAACCTCGTCAACGATTGCGAAATAATGATCGCGCTGAACCAGCGACTCGACATCGAACTTCATATTGTCGCGCAGGTAGTCAAAGCCGAACTCATTGTTGGTTCCATATGTTATATCGCAGGCATAGGCGTCCTTTCGCTCGATATCATCCATATCATTTTGGATACAGCCAACACTAAGCCCCAGGAAACGATGAATCTTGCCCATCCACTCCGCATCACGCCGGGCGAGGTAATCATTTACTGTAACAACGTGCACTCCGCGGCCCAAAAGCGCGTTCAGGTATGATGGAAGTGTTGCAACCAATGTCTTGCCCTCACCTGTCCGCATCTCGGCGATCCTACCCTGATGCAGGGCTATGCCGCCTATCAACTGGACGTCGAAATGCCGCATACCTGTTGCGCGGCGTGAGGCTTCCCTGACGGTTGCAAAAGCCTCTGGCAAAAGCTCATGGAGTATTTCTTGTTCTTCTTTTCTATATTGATCTTTATCTGTTATGTTTTCGAGCCTTTTGGCGATTATTTCTTTGAATTTGGGCGTCTGTGCTTTAAGCTCTTCATCGCTTAGGGACTGTATTTTAGGCTCAAGTTCATTAATACGGTTGACCAGCGGCTGAGCTTGTTTCAAAAACCGCTCACTGCTGGAGCCGAAAAGTTTTTTTACGAGTTTATCTGCAAAACTATTAACTGGCATAAATAATCAAAATCCTTCTGATCGGTTCAGTAAATTAGAGATTTACTGTCTGATAAATTTTAACTTTGTGCCGTAAGTTCCCTTTCGTTTTCAACATTTACGGCTTTATATGATTTGCTGCCTTTTTTTACCAAATGACGTCCTACTTCAAAAGGCAAAATGTGGCTGAAAATATTCGGATTGTTGGATTTGGAGAGGTGATTTATATCGAGGCTCTGGCGAACCTGAGAGTTGTAACCTCTAAGAAGCCGCCAAATGCCATGCTCAAAAGGCTGTTTGGCCTCTGTAGAAATGTAAAAGCTTTTGTCGGAATATTGAATCTTAATTGCGAATTACGAAACGAATCGGTAGCGGCCGAGCAAAGATCTGTGCAGATGCCGAAAGCGCTTGTATCAATTCTGGAATTTACTGACTCCAGGCCGCTAGAAAAAATCGAAACCGTTTCGGCAAATATCCCCAGGAATTTTTTCAGTGATAACCGCGGAAACAGTGCACTTTCAGTATGCGGAGAATTTTCTGCCAGGATTAAGGATTTCGTATCTTCAGCAGCCAACTTCGTGAATAGCCTGATGATACTCGAATCGGCATCTGGCTGAAGGGAAGCATTCAAAGTGCTTCTGTGGCCGTTTTGCGAATTACTGGCAGCAAGTGCAGACGGCATTGCAGAGCCTATCACCGCTAAACCCAGATAGACCCCGAACATTGTAATCAGATAAAACGAATTTTGCCGTCCGGTTTTAATCTTCATATTCCTGGCCAGTTGAATTATAACTTAATCAAAGCTATTTCACTATAGCCGATATCTTACAGCCATCCGCTTTTTGACTCCGTTTTTTTCAGCCCATCTTTTGCACGATTGCTTTTTTTCAGCGACTTTGCAATCGGTGCAATTGTATGTCATTGCAGCTTTCCGGAATTTGTTGAGCTTATTGAACCGCTTTTTTGCTGATTCTGCATTTCGGCGGCCTGCTCAGCCAATTTACGCTTGATCATCGGGTGGACAACTGCTTTTGGCACAACGAATTTGATTATGATTTTTTTCCCGATGGTTTCGATTTTCGCTCCTTCCAGCAAGATTAGGTCATCCTTGTCATTCTGGCTTGCATTTTCTTTGTTTTTGCTCATTTTAGCCGCCGCCAGCAATAAATCCAGTGTGCTTTTGGTCGAATTTGCGCGCGTTTCTGATTCCATTTCAGACTGGATGACGGCTGTTAAATTTTCCTTATCTTGCAGCAATGACATCTCAAAATCGCGCCCGCTTAATACCGAGAGGTATTTCAAGTAGCCCGAAGCATCTATGGCGCTGATTCCCTCGCGGACAATTACCTGCATTTGCGGATCAACGCTTTGAACCTCGATTTTGAGAGTCTTCGGATCAATCCTACCATCTTTGGTCAGGCGTCCCTTGGCATTTGTTTGGAATTCCCCTTCGAGATTTATATTCTTTTCCGCAATCAGGCCATTGACCAGGTTTCCATAATCGGCCAATGGCCTTTTATTTATTTCAATGCCATCAACGCCTGTCCCGGTATTGCTGTTGGCGTTTGCTGTGGTATTCGCATCCGGCGTTTTCCCGTTTACAGCATTATTGGCTGAATTTGCCGCACCCGGCTTTTTATTTGAGGCACTGTCTCCATCAGCCATCTCGAAAGGCGAGTCTGGCAAATCTCCCTCGATAGGATTCGGATTCTTTTTCGGTAAACGCTGCGGCGTATCTTTAAGGCTAGGCTCGGGAATCGGCGTTACCGGGACAGGCGGAAAAGAGCCTGCCTGCGGGTACAAAGAATTTGTATAGACACTTTCCGGGTTTGACAGGGCAAAATACCCTTCTGGATATGTAAATGGCGGCTCAGCACCTGTCTGGTCAATCCAGATTATCTCTGAATCCTTCAGATCCAGCCTTTCGTATTCGGCGTCGATATAATCCCGCTCGGTTCCGAAAAGCACGTTGCCAACATAGGCCATGTCCAAAACTTCGCAAACGCGTCCTACAAATGGCGAATCGCAACCCCTGGCTGTCAAAAAATGCGTTCGACCCAGAAAAACCAAAAAAAGCAGGTTCAATGCCGCCGATATTGCAAAAATTGCTATCGTTCTACGGTCTATCTGCCAGCCGCCCAGCTCCCAGCCATAAAAAATATCCCCTTTCTCCAAAGGTTCGGTTGCAAAATCGGCATAAATCGAACTATTTTCGAACATAGTAAAGGGCCACCCTCTTACGGCAACAACAAAAGCTTTGCCCAAGGTTAGACGCATCCTCCGCTTTCAGAGTTGCGGAATAAATTTTTTATTCTAACAGTATCCAAAGCGTAATAAAAGTTATTTGTGTTTAAACAAAGCAACTAGATTAACGACTAACGAATCAACTAAGTTTCTAGTAAACTGTCAATAGGGCTGTTTATAGGCTTGCTTTGATTTGCTTATTGCTTAAATACTTTTTTAATTAAAAAACATTGTTAATAAAATACAATCATTAAAAAAAGAGCTAAACATAATCCCCAAAAACCGCTACTAAAGCTGCCAATACGATGGGCCGAAAAATCAAGAGTAAAAAATTTCACCGTAATCGTAATAAAGAAAAACACCTGAGGCCTGGCGGCGGGAGGCACTCCTATGATTCCCGCAAAAAAGGCAAGTCGGGAAGAAACTTTTTATCAATTATAAAACCCGACGAGGTCAGGCTTGGCACCGGTGCAGCCCGACTTTTGGAGGGAATAGGGGTTCCCGAGCCTATGCCGTTTACTCCTGATCCCTTTCAGCTACAGGCGCTCGAAGCCATCGAAGAATCTGACGTAATTGTTACTGCACCGACCGGCAGCGGAAAAACCTGGATCGCCAAAGAAGGAATAAGAAAACTTCTTGCCGAGGGACGACGCGCCTGGTACACCACTCCTCTCAAGGCGCTGACTAATTCCAAGTACATCGAATTTTGCGAGGAATTCGGCGAAGATCGGGTAGGCATCCTGACTGGTGACAGAAAGATAAATCCAAATGCTCCTTTAATAGTCGGTACCACCGAAATTTACCGCAACCAATTGTTCGATGCCCTTAGAAGCGGTAGCAGTGTAGAGGTTGACCTTGTCGTGCTGGATGAGGCACATTACATCTCTGACGATGAGCGAGGTCACGTTTGGGAAGAAGCCATTATACTGACACCTTCCAGGATCCGCCTGCTTCTACTGTCTGCAACAATTGGGCGGGTAGACCTCCTCGCCAAATGGATGCAGGATGTAAGGGGCGTCACGGTAAAGGTAATTGACCGCTCAGGCTCGAGACCGGTCGAACTAAGGGCTGCCTATCTCAGCCTCAACATGAAATTTCTGCCCCTGTATGATGAAAGAGGCAATTTTAACCGTGAGATCAAGTAGTCTGACAGCTATCGCTGACCTTGAGTAACTGCAACATTTACCACAATAACCACAAAATTTTAAAAAATGAACAATAAGCCCGGAGCAATTTTTATTACCTCCGGGCTTGTAAATATTATGAAAATCAATACTTTGCAGTTTTTTTAATATATCAGATTTGCTTTAAGGCACTTAAGCTGCATTGGATTAATAATTGCCTTTCTTTGTTAACTGCTTCAAAATCAGTTACTTAAGAAATCTATCCATCAGAACCTTCACATCTGCAGAAGTTACGTTCAACATCATTGAAACCTCATTGCCTGCCGCTTTTAGCTGCACTGTATCGAGAAGTTTTCCGAATAGCTGCTTGTCCTGCGGCTTTGCCTGCTCGATAAGCAATTTGCCGATATCTTTGATGCCCAGAATGACGTTATTTAGCGATTGGGCAGATTTTGCATCTACGGTTCTGGCAGTTATGTTTAATGACAAGTCGCCATTCTTGGTATCACCATAGCCGCTCAGCAACCTGATTGAATCAATCGCCTTGCCCAAGTCATCATTATCGAGCGGGATCATTTT
>DATLZX010000087.1:0-4083 GCA_035573795.1 Pyrinomonadaceae bacterium
TTTAAGTCAGAAATCTTAGTCAAAATAACACGATTCTAAACGTTGTGATCAGAAAGACAACCTAATGCACCAAATGACTGTCAATTCAGCTTTATTACGAAAGCCCGATAAGATATTGTTGGGCGGGTTGGCATTTTTGACTGCGCCTTTGATTTTGTTAGGTTTTTTCTATATCGCGACGTCTGACGGCATATCGAATCTTCCCTTTATTTTTATCCTACCATGGGCAATTTTACTGGGTATTTTAGTTCTTGCTCCGGTTTTTTACTATGTCCTATTTGCACGCAGTGATCTTGTCAATCCAATAATGCTGGCTTCCGTTACGTATTTTTTTCCCGCTTTCGTAATCGGTAGCATTGCGTTAGCTTTTGGATGGACTGAGCCCTATTACCTGAGCTATGTAAAGGATATTCATTACAACTTTCCTCTTACTTTGGCTTTGATAGCCATAGGATTTAGCTCACTAATGGCTGGTTATTATTTACCTATCTCTAAAAGGCTCGGTATAGCCATTGGCGGCAAAAGTTCTTCGGTCGAAATCCCGCCACAACGCTACCTCATACCTGGGGTAATTTTAGTCATAGCCGGATTTTTATTTATGGTTTTGGCTACACTTGTCGGGAATTTTGGGTTTCAATTTAAGAACGAATGGGGGATTTTCGATACGGCTATTGCGATGCTGCCGAATTACCTAACAGAGGGCATATTTATAGTATCTCTTGCTTTTTTTCGAACTAAAAAACTTACCGTTCTGTTTTATCTATCTTATTTCTTGGTGCTAATAGCAATTGTTGCAAAAGCCCTTTTATCAGGTGGCCGCAGCGGTTTTCTTGCTTTTGTGATTTTGACCGGTGTTGCCTTCATACTCTCTGAAAGAAAGATCAAATTAAAAACTTTTTTCATCGGCGGCATCTTTTCTCTGGTTGCCCTGGTTGGAGGGATGTTGTATGGCACTAAGTTCAGAGAAATCAAGTCCACTCGCAGTTCCGTTAGTTTCAATCAATATGTAGGTTATATTGGTGAAACTTTCGATGCTTTAGCCAAGCAAAACGGCATTGAATCTCTGGGTGAAAGCTTTCTTTTGATTGCAGAGAGATTCGATACTGTCAGCTCATTGGCAGTAGTGGTTTCGAATCATGAAGAGCTTGCACCTTTCGAAGAGGCATATGGTCTTGATAACAATATTCTAAAGGATACTGCAGGATTTTTTATACCAAGAGTGTTCTGGCCTGATAAACCCGTTGCCTCTGATCCGTCGGCCTATAGCGACCTTTATTTCGATTATGGGGAAAATGCGTTTTCTATTACACCTATTGGCGATCTTTTGAGGAACTTCGGCATACCTGGAATTGTTTTAGGTATGTTGATTTTGGGAGTTTTGTTAAGGGTAATATACGCTTCAACGATTGAAAACAGGCCATTTAATATTTCAAGAGCGACTGTATATTTTATGCTTGTTTCTGCTGTTTCTTACGAGGGCTTTTATGGGACCTTGCTGCCGGTCTTGATCAGAGTTTTTCTTCTTATAATTATTGGAATCGCTTTTGTGGAGGCTTTTGTAAAATTTACTGACAGGAGAAAAACTGTTTACTAGATAATATTAAAATACTACAACTGCCATTCCATTATTAAGATATTGAGCAAAAAGCACTTATAATTCCATAAATACAGATTTAAGATTTTTGACCGATTGTTGGAAAAAAACAGGTAACTAAAGGTGAGCACAGTTTTTACAAATGGTTGTTTCGATATAATCCATGCCGGGCATGTTGATTTTTTGCGCAGGGCAAAGGAGCTTGGGTCAACTTTGATTGTGGGGCTTAATAGCGATAGTTCCATCAGGGCAATAAAAGGTCCCGGTCGGCCTATAAATAATCAAGAGAGCCGCCGAAGTGTCCTGGAGGCGCTTCGTTGGGTTGATCAGGTGATTATTTTTGACGAACCGACACCGGAGGGGCTGATAAGTGAAATCAAGCCTGACATCCTGGTAAAAGGCGGAGATTGGGGCGAAGGTGAAATTATCGGATCAGATTTTGTCAAGTCTTATGGCGGAAAGGTCATCACTTTGGCCTTGCTTGAAGGCTTTTCCACAAGCGCTGTTATTGAAAGAATTCAAAAGCCGAATTTTTCAGGGTCGGCAAAAGTTATTAATCAAGCCGCCGAGGATAATTCAGGCTCTACCATAACAACCTCTCTTAAACAGCATCTAACGAGCTTCGAGGATTTTCTCAATAAATGCCAAGATTCCATACGCCAATCTGCTGATGTCATCTTTGATTGTATCTCTAGCGGAGGCAAAATCCTGATTTGCGGAAATGGCGGCAGTGCGGCCGACGCCCAACACCTTGCAGCAGAATTTGTCGGCAGATATGAACAGGAAAGGCAGCCTTTGCCCGCTATTGCACTTACGACCGATACTTCTGCCTTGACTGCGATTTCTAACGATTACGGTTTTAATGATGTGTTTGTTAGGCAGGTTAAGGCTCTTGGCCGGAAAGGTGATTGCCTGGTCGCAATCAGCACAAGCGGAAATTCACCAAACGTTTTAGCTGCTGTTATGGCAGCACGGAATCTCGGAATGAAAACTATCGGGCTGACTGGAGGAGCCGGGAAAAAATTGGCAAGCCTCTGCGATATTACAGTGATGGTGCCAAGCCTTAGGACATCGCGGATACAGGAATGTCATATTACTGTTGCACATCTTTGGTGCGAATATGTTGACGACAGATTGAAGAATCATCCTTTGGAAAAACCAATTAATTGACAAATTTCAATTGATAAGTTTAACGGTTTAAAATATACATCTTTGGTTTAATCTCTTTTTAACTTGTTTAATGTCTTTGCTTGATAAATTTACCGGAAAAAAAATCCTCGTTCTTGGGGACATAATGCTTGATCGCTATTGGTGGGGCAATGTCTCGAGAATATCACCTGAGGCACCCGTTCCGGTTGTCCTGCATAAGAGGACAAGCACTTCTCCGGGCGGAGCTGCGAATGTTGCGGCCAATGTCAAAGCTCTCGGAGCAGAAGTAACGCTTATAGGCTTGGTTGGAAATGAGCCTGAGGGAAAAGAGCTGATAGGCGCAATGAAAAATGCGGGTATCGCATCTGACAGGTTGATAATTGCTGACAGAAAAACTTCAGTAAAAACTCGTATTATTGCCCACAACCAACAGGTTGTAAGGATTGACTCGGAAGAAACCCATCCGCCAGAAGCCGAATTAGAAGAAAAAATCATTGATTTGTCCCTCGAGAGTCTGAAAGCAGCCGATTTGATCATTTTTTCTGACTACGCAAAAGGAGTTTTGACCGAGAAAGTTGCGTCTTCAATTATCAAAGCTGCCCTAAAAAGTGCCAAAAAAGTTTTGGTTGATCCTAAGGGGAAAGATTACAGCAAATACAAAGGAGCGTTTCTGGTTACTCCAAATCGTAAGGAAGCAGCAGAAGCCTGCAAGCTAGATGGAGATGGGCGATCGCTTACTCTCATGGCAGGCGAAAAACTTCTAAACGAGTTTGATTTTCAGAATATTCTGATTACTGAGGGCGAAGACGGGATGACGCTTTTTATGCGAAATCAAGCTCCGATACATCTCGCATCTTCCGCGCACCAGGTTTTTGATGTTACCGGTGCCGGCGATACTGTAATAGCGTCTCTTGCTGTTTGTCTGGCTGCAGGGTTTGACCTTTATGAGTCGGCTAAAACTGCCAATGTTGCTGCAGGGCTCGCCGTTGAGAAGATCGGCGCTACACCAATTACACGCTCTGAGCTAGAACAGTCACTCCTTAAATTAGGTATTTCGGTAAAGGCCTGATAATTTTAGTAAGAACAAAATATTTTAGTAAGGGCCAAATATTTCAGTAAAGGCGTAACAATTACGTAAGAGCATATTTATACTTTGAAAGCTTAATTTTCCAGCAAAGCCTGGCTTTTCTTAAAAAGGCCTAGCTTTTAGCAGAGGCTGAACAGTTTTTAAAAACTTAATTGAATCAAAGAGCGAGTAAAATTCTGGTTTTTCGGATTGGCAGCCTTGGCGATACCATTGTTGCCTTACCTGCCTTTGAGGAAATCCGCCGTCAGCATCC
>DATLZX010000088.1:0-7084 GCA_035573795.1 Pyrinomonadaceae bacterium
TGTCCGGCTCGAGCTTTTATCTGCCAATCCTTATAGGGCTCGGCGCTGATGATTTTAGTGTAAATTTGTCAGCCATAAGGGGAATCAGGGCTGCGGTAAAACAAATCTCTGTAAACGATGCCGCCGAATTGGCAAATCGGGCCTTAGAAATGGATAAAGCCGAAGAAATTGAGGCCTTTACAAGGCAGTTTATTACGAAAAAATGGCCTGACCTTTTACCAGATTATTGACCTAGCTCGAAAGATTACTTACCTCAACCGAATCTAAAAAAACCTGAATTAAAATTATCTTCTCTCAAAGCTTTTGGATGTTCTCAGCCCAAACAATTACCAAAATCATTTAATGGGTTTTAACAACATAAAAACAAATTAAAGCTTATGTTCAGTTTTTAATTAAAAAAAGTTATAACAATAAAAAATGGGTGAAAACAAAGATTTTTAATCTTGTAACGTTTTGTTTCATTGTTGAACATTTTTTGTTACAATTAGTATTTGCCGAGCAAGGGCGTTTGAATTGCGGCCGCCTGATCCATTGAAAACAGGGTCAGGAGGAAAGTCCGAACACCAAAGGGCAGCGAGCCGGATAACGTCCGGGCATTTTGCCACAATGAAATTTTGGCAAAATGACGACAAGTGCAACAGAAAGCATACCGGCCTTTGTATTTAGAATACAAAGGTAAAGGGTGAAATGGTGAGGTAAGAGCTTACCGGCGGTGGTGGTAACATACACCGGCCAGGCAAACTCCTCGTGGTGCAAGGCCAAATAGAGAGGTTTTAGGATTGCCCGTCCAATATGCTGACAGCTTGGCCCAAAAGGAAAAGCTGCAGACGCCTCTGGGTAGGCCGCTTGAGCCTTTGGGTAACTGAAGGCCTAGAGGAATGGCCGCAGCTGATAAATTTTATCAGTAACAGAATTCGGCTTATATTCAAACGCTCTTTAACGGCTATTTTAAGCAGTTTTATCAAATCGAGAGAAGATTTGATTTGTGAAGACAATTAACCTCCCTGAAATTTATCAAGTTATTAGTAGTTGTTTGGTTTCTATACAGATTTTTGACTAAGTAAAATTTTTGGAGACAGTCTAAAGTATGGCAAATCGCAGAGGCGTGTTTATCGGTGCATATGTACCGCACGAATTGAAAGAATCATTAAAACGGCGAGCAGCTTTGGAGCACAGAACTCTTTCACAGGAGATTACCAGAATCTTGGTTGAAGCCGTACACGGCACGGGTTTGCCACCGGGAAGTATTGACAGAAGAAATCCGAATTCAACCCCCCGAAGGCGTGCAACAGACCCACCGGAACGCCGAAGGGCAGATGATCTGCCATATATTCCACCTGATTCACAGACTAAGAAAAGCTGATTTAGCTGACTGTTAAAAATAAATGCACATTTAATACTGCAAAGCGCAAGTAGTGCAGGGTGCCAGAGGGTATCGTTTTTGTTACAATCCAAATGGATGAAGAAGATACCAATATGGGCGGCTGTAATTTTAGCTTTGGTAGCATTTGCCAGCGGGTTTTATTTGGCAAATAATTTAAATCGGGACGAGATAAATAAGCTGAGAAGCCAGGCAGCCAGTCCTGAGCAGCCTACGCAAAATTCTGTCCAGAATTTCGAACTAACACCGCAAGAGATCGAGCAAAAGCTATCTGATGCCAGGGAAAATGCTCAAAATTTTGCTTTTCAGAAGAATCTTGGCATTAGTTTATACCGCTACGGCACTCTGCGAAACTCACCGGATATAATCGAAAAATCACTCGAACCCTTGCAGAGGTCAAATAGTCTGGATCCGAACGACTACGACGTTATTGTTGCGCTTGGAAATGCGAATTTCGATTTAGGTTTTTTCAAAAAAGAGAATAAATACCTGCAAAAGTCTAGGGAATTTTACCAGCTTGCGTTGAGCAAAAGGCCTGACGATGCTGACGTGCTTTGCGATCTTGGGCTTACATTTTACCTTGAGCAGCCACCTGACTACGAACGGGCAGTATCCGAGATAGAGAAATCATTGAAAATATCCCCAAAGAATGAAAGATCGCTTCAGGCCATTATTGAAATACTGCGTAGGCAGGGAAAAGATGCTGAGCAGTACATTGAAAGATTAAGGCAAGTCAATCCGTCAAATCCTATCCTTGGTGCATTGACGAACTCTCCGGCAAGTAATTCAGCTAATAATTGATCAACCCAACGTGCGAGAATTCTTTTTCATATTAATCGTATTGCTTTTGTTGCTGGCAATTACCGCTATACGATACAGAAAGCAAATCAAGGCAGCCATCGAAGTTTATAAGTTAATAAAGGCAAAAGATCAAAGCATGCGGAATGCAAATATTACTGAAAAATCCGCCGGAAGCAATAAAGCCGGAATTGCTGAAAGCAGGCGGCAAATTACCGAGATGGTTAATTGCATCGGATGCGGAAAATGGATGCCTGCTGAGAGTGCTGTAGCAATCGGACAAGGGCTTTATTTTTGCTCAAATGAATGTCTGAAATCTCGTGCGAAATGAGTCTGCTCAATTATAGAAACCCAGGTACCATTCCAATAGCTTATTTCCTGCGAAAACGGAGAGGATGGCTCCAAGGCCAAGAAAAATACCAAACGGTATCTGGCTCTGTAAATTAGCTTGACGTCGTGAGGCGATCACCAAAGCCCCGGCAAATGAACCAATAACAGCCCCGGCAAAAATCGTCAAAAGCGCAAGCTGCCACCCCAAAAAAGCACCGATACCAAGCATCAGTTTAACGTCGCCGAAACCCATCGCCTCTACTCCACGTAATCTTTTCCAAAGTGCGGCAAAAGCCCAAAGAATCCCCGCTCCAATCAACGCACCAAGAAATGCAATAACCAGATTAACTGCGATTGGAGGCATGAAGTTCAGCTGGTTTGCAGGCCAATATTGCTGATCCTGGAATATCTCGAAGGGGCCAAAAATCGAATTAAGCAGCCTTGAGAATATTGCAAAAAAGAATAAGGGGAAGGTTATAACATCCGGCAGAATCATATGCTGTGCATCTATAAAGGCAAGCACCAGAAGAACAGAACAAAAGACGCAGCCCAAAATCAGAGAAGCAGTTGGCCCGAATCGCCAGGCAAGCATTAACCAAAGAACTCCGTTGGCGATTTCCACAAAAACGTATCGCGGAGAAATTCTATTTCCGCAATTGCGGCATTTTCCCCTCAAAATAAGCCAGCTGATGACTGGGATATTGTCATAGGCCCTGATCCTGGCTCCGCAGCTGGTGCAGCTTGACGAGGGAAAAATTACGGATTTTCCAAGTGGTACTCTGTAGATGACGACATTCAAAAAGCTTCCAAAAATGACTCCGAGAAATGAAATGAAAATAAGAAATAGAATTTGGTCAAGTTGAGGGTTACTTGTTAAAGGCATTTGTTATTTGCTGATGAAACAATTAATTGTGAAAGTGTAAAATTACTGGTTTTCAAAATTTGTGCATTAAAGAGATATCAAGGCTGTCAGAATAATAAACTTGCCATGAGAAAATTTCCACCCTCGAAAGCGGAATAATTAACTTTTATCAAGTGTTTCACTAAAATTACTAGATTTTCTAAGAGCGCTAAACTATTATAAGCTTGAAGCACTTTGATAATGCCTTTGATTTTCAAGAGAAAACTCAGGAGCTTACTTGATTGAAACCGACTGACATTTCTAACCCCGAATACTTTCACAAAGTCATTGATTGCCAATATGCCTGTCCGGCACATACACCAGTTCCTGAATACATTCGTTTGATTGCTGCAGGCAGATATACTGAGGCTTATTTGATCAATTGGGATTCAAACGTTTTCCCGGGCATTCTGGGAAGGACGTGCGACAGGCCATGCGAGCCGGCATGCAGACGAGGCAGGGTTGAAGAAGAGCCTGTTGCGATCTGCAGATTGAAACGAGTGGCCGCTGATTTTAAGGATGATGTAAAGAATATTTTGCCCCGCGGTCCCTTCAAGGCTAATGGTAAAAAAATTGCTTTAGTTGGGGCCGGACCTGCATCACTGACTGTTGCGCGCGACCTCGCACCTCTCGGTTATGAAATCCATCTTTTTGACGAACAGTATAAAGGCGGCGGCTTTATGCTTAGCCAAATACCGGCCTTTCGTCTCCCGGAAAGTGTTCTGGACGAGGAAGTGAATTACATCCTCGATATGGGCATTCACACTTTCTTTAATCATTATGTCAGCAGTTTAAGGGAACTTCTTGAAAAGGATTACGATGCAATTTTTGTCGGCAGTGGCGCTCCGAAGGGCAGAGACCTGAATATTCCCGGTAGGAAAGAAGCTGCCGAAAATATCCATATCGGGATTAATTGGCTAGCAAGTGTTGCTTTCGAACACATTAAAAAAATAGGCAAGACCGTAATAGTCCTTGGCGGCGGCAATACGGCAATGGATTGCTGCAGGACGGCAAGGAGGCTGGGTGGCGAAGATGTCAAAGTAATCGTCAGATCGCCTTTTTCTGAAATGAAAGCTTCACCATGGGAAATTGAAGATGCAATGCGTGAGGATATTCCGATCATTGATAACCACGTTCCCAAATCTTTCGTGGTCGAAGGCGGAAAGCTTCGCGGAGTCATGTTTGAAAAAGTCAAAGCCGTTTATGACGAAAATGGAAAACGCAAACTTGTCCCAACGGGAGAGCCTGATGTTTTCTATCCAGCGGATGATGTTTTGGTTGCGATTGGCCAGGAAAATGCATTCCCCTGGATCGAGAGAGATCTTGGTATTGATTTCGACAAATGGGAAATGCCCGTAGTTGATCCGATAACATTTCGTTCGACTCATGAAAAAGTGTTTTTTGGTGGGGACGCAGCCTTTGGTCCCAAGAACATTATTACCGCAGTTGCCCATGGACATCAGGCCGCAATATCAATTCACCTGATGTGTGAAGGCAAAAATATGTACAAAGACCGTCCGGCGCCACAAACCAATCTTTATGCACAAAAAATGGGCATACATGAATGGGCATATGACAGCCAGGTTGTAACAGATCGAAGATATGCGGTTCCACATGTGAGAAAATCTCTAGCATTGACCGATCGCAAGATGGAAGTCGAAATCGGCTTTGACCAGCAGGCCGCATATAAAGAGGCTGAAAGGTGCCTTAATTGCGATGTGCAGACTGTGTTTACATCTAAACTTTGCATTGAGTGTGATGCGTGTGTAGATATTTGCCCAACAAGCTGTATAACGTTCACAAATAATGATGATGAAGAAAGATTGAGGGAAAAACTCAAAGTGCCTGCTAGGAATACTTCGCAGGATATTTATGTAGCCGATGGATTGAAAACCGGAAGGGTAATGGTTAAGGATGAGGATGTATGTTTACATTGCGGTTTGTGTGCAGAGCGTTGCCCGACATCTGCCTGGGATATGAAAAAATTCTGGTACAATATCACCAAGGCCGGAAATATAAATTATAACATGATGTCAGAGGGTAACGGAACAGTAATGCGGTGAGTCACTTTTTAGTGAATAAATCATTGCTAAGGATAAGTATCGGTACGATTATGATTCCAGAAATAAAAACTGCAGCACCAGATGAAAAATAAATATTTTCAGTTTCAAGATAGAATAGACTCCACAAACAAAAAGCAAAAATAAATAGGCCAAACATTCCGAGCACTAGCTTACTGGGGTGAAAATATTCAAACATCTTTTCTTCCAAAAACACCAAAGCAGAAGTTTGTTTTAATAAACAATACAAAAACCATAAAATAAAGATCAGCCAGATAAAAAGACCAAGTTGGACTCCAATAAGCCAGCAAATGATCGGAATCCATATCAAGGAATAAAATATTAACTTTATTGCTTTAATCACAATCTGTCGAGCAGATTAAACTGCATCTGTTCAATTATGTTTTGGATAAATTTATCTAATAACGACTGCATTTAAAAAATAAAAGAGTATTTAGTATGAAGCAATGGATTTATCTGGTATTAGCCGGCATTTTCGAAATCGCTTGGGCAATCGGCCTAAAATACACTGAAGGGTGGAGTAAAACTTTACCCAGTATTATAACGATTTTACTCATGATTGCCAGTTTTTATTTCTTATCCTTATCTGTCAGGTCACTGCCGATCGGGACTGCATATGCTGTCTGGACTGGAATCGGTACTTTGGGTGCGGCAATCCTGGGTGTATTTATTTTCGGTGAATCATTCAATATCAGTAAAGCCATATGTATCCTGCTGATTCTTACTGGCATTATTGGCCTTAAAGTTTTATCTTCTGAATAGCTAGGGATTAGTTGCTTAATGATATTATTTTAGATTTTTATGCAAAAAAATAGAACGAGCTGCACTGATCTTTTATTGCAAGGGCATTTCACGTTGCAACTCGTTCAATAATCTAGGGTAAACATCTAAAGTAATACGATGTGTTTAGTTAGATTTTCTCAATGAATCAATATCTATTACGAATCTGTACCGAACATCCCCTTTTAACATCCTATCATAAGCTTCGTTGATTTTGTCTATAGTAATCAGTTCAGTTTCGGGAAGAATGTTTTTCTCTGCACAGTAGTCAAGCATCTCCTGTGTTTCAGGTATGCCTCCAATCGGTGATCCTGAAAAACTGCGTCTCCCAAATATAAGACTGAACGCATGTACAGAAAGCGGCTTTTCAGGTGCTCCAACAATTGTGATGTTGCCATCACACTTCAAAAGGTTGATATATGCATTAATATCATGATCAGAGGAGACACAATCAATTATAAAATCAAAGCTGCCACTAAGTTTTTTCATTTCATCACTATCTGATGAGAGAATTACTTTGTCTGCACCAAGTTTAATGGCATCTTCAAACTTTCTTTCAGACGTTGTGAATACAACGGTTTCTGCGCCGAAGGAATGTGAAAACTTGACTGCCATGTGGCCCAGGCCACCCAGTCCAACAATCCCGACCCTTTTGTTTGGACCGACTTTCCAATGTTTCATTGGTGAATATGTTGTAATTCCGGCACAAAGGAGCGGGGCAGCTTTTGAAATATCCAGTTTTTCAGGCACTTTCAGTACAAATCGCTCATCAACTACTATACTTTCCGAATAACCGCCGAGGGTAGTTCCGCC
>DATLZX010000089.1:0-4532 GCA_035573795.1 Pyrinomonadaceae bacterium
TTCCAAGGCCCAGAGCGTACGTTCATTGATCAAGAGAGATTTCATCGAGGCTTTCAAAAAATGCGATGCGATTTTAACGCCTACTTCACCAACTACTGCATTCAGGCTCGGCGAACGGCTTGACGACCCTCTGGCAATGTATTTGAGTGATATCTACACCGTTACTGCGAATCTGGCAGGAGTTCCGGCTGTAAGCGTTCCCTGCGGCCTGTCATCCTCAGGGC
The DNA here is from genome assembly GCA_035573795.1 of Pyrinomonadaceae bacterium. Classification (GTDB taxonomy): domain Bacteria; phylum Acidobacteriota; class Blastocatellia; order Pyrinomonadales; family Pyrinomonadaceae; genus OLB17. Next base: position 225 of record DATLZX010000089.1, read on the forward strand.
TTCCTATCGGGCTGCAATTGATTGGCAATTTCTGGAAAGAAGACCTGCTTTTAAACCTTGCAAATGTTTATGAGAACAATTTTCCGCTGGGTGCAAGGCCGAAGGTTTATGCTGCTTAAAGAGTTGCCGGGGCTGGTTTCAATGGAGATTTGCTTGGAATTAAGTGAGTTCGCCGGGTTGGCCCGAAAGAGCAGTTCGCAAGATTTGCACTTGGAGGAAATTTTACTATCCGCAGGTTAATCCTCGTTAAATCAAGTATACATCAGTGAGTTGCAAATTCGGTGTAATCGAATTTTTGTAAATCTACACTTTTTACATGTGCCGCTGAGCTCCATCTATTTGGGTCTTTCAGGTAACTTTCTATTGCATCTGGTTTTATAGGCGGTGAAAAAATGTACCCCTGGCCATAATTGCATCCAAGAATCCGCAATTGATGCAGTTGATGCACTGTCTCGATACCCTCGGCAATGATCTCAATTCCAAGTATTTTACCAAGCGCTATTATGGTTTTTACAATCTCACCATTTTGCCGGTTACTTTCCATCGCACTTACAAATGAACGGTCAATTTTCAGAGTCTCGATCGGCAATGAGTGAAGATAGCTCAGGTTAGAGTAGCCCGTTCCGAAATCATCAATGCTAAGAGACACTCCGAGAGAAGCGATCCTTTCTAAAATTTGCCTGGTGGTTTTTGCATCCTGCATTAGGGAGCTTTCGGTTATTTCCAGTTTGATACGGTTCGATGATACTCCGGTTTCCTCAAGCAATTGTTCGACTAAATCATCAATGCCGGTCTGCGTGATATGCATTGCAGACAGATTAAGGCTTATCCAGATTTCATTATTGCCCAGATTTTTCTCCCACGTTATCAGTTGATTGAACGCCTTTTCAAGCAGTTTTTTCGTAACCGGAACAATCAAGCCGGTGTTTTCGAGAACTGTAATAAATTCATCAGGATTTACAAGGCCGCGTGAAGGATGCCGCCAGCGGACAAGCGCCTCAAGCCCGGCCAGCCTCATACTTTCCAGCTCGATTATAGGCTGATAATACAATTCAAATCTGTCTTCGATGACTGATTTTCTCAGGTCGTTTTCCAGCTCGAGCCTTAAAAGAGCCCGCTCATGCATGATCTGATCGAAAACTACGAATTTCAAAGGCGAAAGTTTTGCATATGACAAGGCAATATCAGCATCTCTTAAAATTTCGTCGGGACTAGAGTAGCCGGCCGGCCCTAGCGCGATACCAATAGAAATATTTGCCGTAAACTCGCTTTCATTCAAATTGATACTCGAAGAAAAATCGGTTATCAGCTTTCTTGCAAAATCAACTGCGGCATCGCGCGAAGAAATTTTCTCTAAAAGTATTATGAAATCATCGCCGCCTATTCTTGCAAGAAACTCGCCATCTGCCGCATCATTGAGCCGCCTGCTCACTTCCAGAAGCAGTTTATCGCCCATTTTATGCCCAAGGCTGTCGTTGATTGATTTAAAGCGGTCAATATCAATTGCAAAAAGGATAAACCCCGAGCTTTGTTTTTGTTCAAAGATCTGATTCAGCTTTTCGGTAACTGCTCTTCGATTTGGCAGGTCGGTCAGGGCATCGTGATGTGCTGCATACTCATACTTTTCGTGGCTTGCCTTGAGCAGTTCGGTTTTCTGCTCGATTTGTTCTATCAATTGCTGCAACTGCCTGACGTTTGATTCAGCCTGTTCGGCACGAAATCTTTCTGCAGTTTCGGCCGTGGCTGCCTCTGAACGGATGTATTTCACATATGCCAAATGCCGCCAGAATATCAGGCAAATGGATACTAAACTGATAAATGCACAAACCGAGGCTAGTTTTAACTGTTGATATACATAAAAAAATGTGGCCAAAGAAAGGGAGATTGACGCCAACGGCAAGAGCGTAATCAGATAAATCGTGGTAATTTTCCCTTCGCGGTTGTCCATAAACTGGAAGAATTGAAATTGTGAGGGAAAAGTGCGGCGTAAAACGGCGGGAGTAGTAACCAATTTATCTATATATTCAATCAAACTGATTTCCCAATTATTTTTTTATTCAAATTTAATCGAAACAAAAAGTAAAAGCCCGTAAATAAAGATTTTTTACGGGCTTTGCGAAAATAAGCAGGTTTTAGTGAAAAAAGACTGCTTAAGCGGCGATTAAGGCTACTAAATTGGCTATTTAATAATGCCGACCTGGGTTAATGCATAAGCAGTTTCAAATGCTATTTCTCTGATTCTATCGTATCTGCCGGATGACCCTCCATGTCCTGCTCCCATGTTGGTTTTAAGCAGTACAACGTTATTATCGGTTTTCATCTCGCGAATTTTGGCAGCGTACTTTGCGCCTTCCCAGTATGGCACCTGGCTGTCATTCAAAGAGATTTCAATCAGCATATTTGGGTAAGCCTGAGCTTTTATATTGTCGTAGGGCGAGTACTGAACCATATAATCCCAGGCCTTTTTATCATCTCGTGGATTCCCCCATTCTATCCACTCTTCGGTCGTTAGCGGCAATGTGTCATCAATCATCGTATTCATTACATCTACGAAAGGTACCTGTACAATGGCCGCTTTGAATAGTTGCGGGGCCTGGTTCATTACTGCTCCCATCAAAAGACCACCGGCAGAGCCGCCCTGGATTACAAGCCTGTCAGGCGAAGTGTATTTTTGTTCAATGAGCCACTTGGCCGAGTCCACAAAATCGTTGAAGGTGTTCATTTTCTTGAACATCCTGCCTTCCTGACGCCATTTTTCGCCTAATTCTCCGCCGCCCCTTATGTGGGCAATTGCATAAATCATGCCTCTGTCAACAAAACTCAAGCGGAAAGGTGAAAAATTAGGCATTATGGAAAAACCGTATGAACCATAGCCATACAACAGCATTGGGGACGAGCCATCGAGCCTTGTCCCTTTTTTCATCATCAGGTCAATCGGGACCATCACCCCATCCCGGGCCTTTGCCCAGACCCTCTTGGTTTCATACTTCGTTTTATCATAGCCGCTTGGTATCTCCTGCTGCTTAAGCAAGCGGGATTGCCTGGTTCTGAGGTCGAATTCAAAAGTGGAATTCGGCGTGATCATCGAGGAATAATTGTACCTGACTATGGTCGTATCGTATTCCGGATTGTAAGCAAGTCCCATAGTGTAGACGCTCTCCGGAGTCTCAATGCGAATGGATGCCCTGCGAGTTTTCAAATCCATCACCCGAAGATACTCAAGCCCTTTTTCAAGCTCTGAAACTACAGCATAGTCTTTGAAAAAGTCTATACCTTCGATCTTTACATCAGGGTTGTATGGGATGTATTCTTCCCATTTTTGTTCGGATGGATCGGCCTCTTTTGCCCGCATTACTTTGAAATTTTCTGCGTTTTTGTTCGTTACGAAATAAAAATAACCATTGTCGTAATCGGCCGAGTATTCGTGACCTTCACGACGAGGTGCGATAACCTTCCATTCACCTAGCGGATTGTCTGCAGGCAAAAAACGATACTCTCGCATGGTTTTGGCCTCAGAGCCTATGAAGAGCATCTTCCCATCGCGTGATTTTTCAACATGGCAATTGAAAAGGACATCTTTTTCTTCAAATACCAGTGTGTTTTCGTCGCTGCCCAGCTTGTGTCGCCAGATTTTATCAGATCTTTTGGAGACTTCGTCTTCCTGGCCGAAGAAGAGGTATTTACCGTCTGGCGACCAGACAAGGCTAGTTACCCTTTCCGCCTTATCAGGCAGCATTTGTCCGGTCTTCAGGTCTTTTACCTGAAGCGTGTATTGCCTGTAGCCTGTCGTATCGCTAGTAAAAGCGAGGTAGCGGCCATCAGGGCTTGGCAGGAAGTACCCTATTGCATAGAACTGAAAACCCTTAGCCTGTTCATTTTGATCAAGCAGTAATTCCGGATCACTCAAATCCGAGCTTTTGCTTCTAAAATAAATCGGATACTGTTTGCCCTCTTCCGTTTTTGTAAAATACCAATATTCGCCCAATTTATAGGGAACGCTGGTGTCTGTTTGTTTGATGCGACCCAGCATTTCCTTGTAAAGCGAGTCAATAAAATCCCTATACTTTGCCATGTAGGCATCCGTATAACGATTGTTCTCTTCCAGATATCTGATTATTTCCGGATCTTTCTGCTTATTCCTGTCACGAAGCCATGCGTAATTATCTACAATTTCGTAGCCGTGAATTTTAAGTACTTTCGGTACTTTTTTTGCAACGGGTGGTTTCATTTCGTTTTGTGAAAATAGGTTCAAAGTCATAAAGACGAGAAAAATTAGTGATTTTGCCAGGATTTTCATTGGAAATCTCC
>DATLZX010000090.1:0-12342 GCA_035573795.1 Pyrinomonadaceae bacterium
AATATCCCTCTCTGCTCATCCGCTATGGATACTGTAACAGAGGCCGCTTTGGCAATAGCTTTGGCACAACAGGGCGGTATAGGCGTAATCCATAAAAACCTCTCAATCGAGCAGCAAGCCGAAGAAGTGGATAAAGTAAAACGAAGCGAATCCGGAATGATCGTTGACCCTGTAACAATCAAACCTCAAGCCACCGTATCCGAAGCCCTTTCTATAATGGAGAGGTTTCACATAAGCGGTATTCCCGTGGTAGATGATGAGGGCATCCTTGTCGGTATCATAACCAATCGTGATCTCAGGTTTGAAACCAGGTTTGACCTCCCGGTAGCAGAGATAATGACAAGGCAGCCGCTTATCACCGTACCGGTCGGCACCACACTTGATGAAGCCAAAATCAAACTTCAGCAGCACCGCATCGAGAAACTACTGGTTGTTGATGATGATGGCCACTTAAAAGGCTTAATAACTGTAAAAGATATACAAAAAGCCATTAAATTCCCCAATGCTGCGAAGGATAGCCTTGGCAGGCTTAGATGTGCCGCTGCTATCGGGGCTACCGGCGATTTTCTTGAAAGGGCTGATGCCCTTGTCAAGGCTCGCGTTGATGCTCTCGTAATTGATACAGCCCACGGCCACAGCCAGCGGGTTATCCAGGCCGTTGCCGAGGTTAAAAAGCACTTTCCCGAAATTCAGTTAATTGCTGGAAACGTTGCAACTGCCGATGGTACTAAAGCTCTGATAGATGCTGGAGTAGATGCGGTCAAGGTCGGCATCGGCCCTGGTTCTATCTGTACCACTCGAGTAGTTACAGGTGCCGGCGTCCCTCAGATAATGGCAATTCAGGACTCAGTTAGTGCAGCAAGCAAGCACGATATACCAATTATCGCTGACGGCGGCATCAAATTCTCCGGTGACATCACAAAAGCAATCGCCGCCGGGGCTGATAGCGTAATGATTGGCTCACTGTTTGCCGGCACTGATGAAGCTCCCGGCGAAATAATCCTTTTTCAGGGTAGAAACTTCAAATCTTATCGTGGCATGGGCTCCATTAGCGCAATGAAACGCGGCTCGAGCGACCGATACGCCCAGGAAACTTCCCCTTCGGAGTCGAAGTTCGTTCCTGAGGGCATTGAAGGCAGAGTAGCCTACAAAGGGTCAGTGGCTGACATGGTAACTCAGTTAGTCGGCGGGCTACGCTCAGGTATGGGCTACGTCGGCTGCCGCACTATCACTGAATTGAAACAGAATGCTCGTTTCGTACGAATCACATCTGCCGGCCTGCGTGAATCGCATGTTCACGATGTCATTATTACTAAAGAAGCGCCAAATTATCGGCTTGAATCATAAAAAAACAGCTGTCTTTTTTCTTACTCTACAGCCTCGGCCGGAAAATTATTCTAATCAGTGCAGGAAAGATTCATCTCAGATTATTCCTCTATAAAAGATTACCCGAAGCGCATTGTCTGCCTTACTGAGGAATCTACTGAAACAATCTATTTGCTTGGGCAGGAGCATAGGATTGTCGGGGTTTCCGGCTACACTGTCCGCCCGCCGCAAGCCCGACTTAAACCCAAAGTCTCAGCTTTTATCAGAGCAAGGTTTGACAAGATACTTGCACTTGAGCCTGACCTTGTCTTCGCATTTTCCGACTTACAGGCCGATATCGCCGCAGAACTGATTAGAAGTGGATTGAATGTAGTAACTTTCAATCAACGGTCAATCAGAGAGATTCTAGAGGTAATATTGACTATAGGAAGAATTCTCGGCGTAGAGAAGCGCGCTGCTGATCTTGTAGCAAGTTTTGAGGCAAATCTGAAAAATATCGCTTATCAAGCAAGCCAATTGCCTTTCAGGCCGCGTATTTACTTCGAAGAATGGCCTGACCCTTTGATTTCAGGTATTTGCTGGGTAGATGAACTTATCGAAATAGCCGGAGGAAAAACCATTTTCCCCGAGCTGCGCTCGGCAAAATCCGGCAAAGAGCGAATTGTCAGCCCACAGGAAGTGATAAACCGTGACCCTGAGATTATCATTGCCTCCTGGTGCGGCCGTAAAGTAAATAGGGAATCCATCATGCAACGCCCCGGATGGGACAAAATATCAGCTATTGCAGCCAATCAGGTTTTCGAGATCAAATCAACCATTATTTTGCAGCCCGGGCCTGCTGCCCTGACCGATGGCCTGCAGTTGCTCCATAAAATTATCTCCAGCCATGCGGCCCGATTGGATAAAAAGGCCTGCAATTGACTCGTTTCCTTGATGGCTGGCTCTTATAATTACCGAGCACAAATTTTATAAAACTCAGAGCTGCAAAGCTTTAAATCCGCATTTCAAGATTTCAGCAATAAATTTTAAAAATAAATATCAATTTAGAGCACAACGCCTAATAACTAGAGGAATTTTCAAGAATTACACTGATTTCGTTCCATTCCGTCCAAAGCTTGTCCAATTTGCCTTCGGTTTCTTTAAGTTTTTCCATTTTTGCTTCGAAAAGTTCCCTGTTTACTGCAATTTCCGGAGATGATATTTCGCTGCTAAGTTCGGCTTGCATTTGTTCGTTTTCTGTAATTTCCTGAATTATTTCCTCCAGGCGCTTTTCCAGCATCATTCGCCGGTTTTTTGACAGAGCAGTATTTTGTGGGTCTTTTTGTTTGCTGATTGCAGAATTTTTTATTTTTTCTGCATCCCTTTGTTTAGTACCGTTGTATTTCCCTTTTTCAATCTGATCGCCTTCTACTTGTCTTGTCGTAAGCTTTTCAAATACTTCGCTGTACCCACCCAGATGTTCCTCGAACACTCCGTTTTTTATAAGTGCGATCTTATCTGCTAATCTATCAAGAAAATATCTATCATGACTGATGGCAATCACAGTCCCTTGATAAAGTTCCAAGGCCTGTTCCAGAGCTTCTCTCGATACGATATCAAGATGGTTCGTCGGTTCATCCAAAAGCAAAACATTGCAGCCCGCAAATATAAGCCTTGAGATTGCCAGTCGCCCTTTCTCGCCACCCGAGAGCTCTCCTACACACTTGAAGACATCCTCACCAAAGAAAAGAAATCCGGCCAGAAAATCTCTCAATTCGGAATTTTCGGCCTCCGGCTTTACTTCTCTGAGCGCTTCTAAAACTGTTTGGCAGTTATTGAACTCTTCCAGAGTTTGAGAATAGTAGCCAAGCTTGGTTTTCGTTCCCCAAATAAAGCTGCCCTCGAGTTGCCTTACTTTGCCGGCCAGTGTCCTGAGCAATGTTGTCTTACCACAGCCGTTTTCTCCTACGATTCCGAGAAACTCTCCCCTCATCAAATTGAAATTTATATCTGCTGCAAGGCATTTAATCACATCCCCTTTTTCGTCCGTATAACCGATCTTGAGGTCCTTGACCGTGAGGACGTGGTCGCCACTTCGCTGTATTTTAAACTTATTGGCAAATGCAAAACTTTGATTATCGCTTTGCTTTTCTAGTAATTCCAATTTTTGCAACATTTTCCGGCGCGATTTAGCCTGTTTGGTTTTCTGCCCTGCTATATTACGCCTGATAAATTCCTCTGTACGTTGGATAAATTCCTGTTGCTGATGGTAAGCCTTCTCATTCAGTTCTTTTAGCTCTTGGCTTGCTTTCAGATATTCGGTGTAATTTCCTGTAAAACTTCTGGCCTTGCCCCGCTCGATCTCAATAATCCTATTTACAACGCGATCAAGCAGATACCTGTCGTGGCTAACAAGTATAAAACTGCCGTTATATTCAAGGAGAAAATCCTCCAACCATTCGACAGCTGATGAATCCAGATGATTGGTTGGCTCATCCAGCAGTAGCAGCTCTGCCGATGACAGCAGCAGACAAGCAAGGCCAAGCCTGTTTTTTTGGCCGCCCGAAAGCGAGTTAACAGGTAATTCCCAGAGTTGTCTGCCCAGTCCGAGCCCCTGCAAAACGCTCTCCGTCTTCGCATTGATAGAAAATCCTCCAAGATTTTCAAATCTTTCATGCAGCGCACTGTATTCCGCAATTTTTCGTTCGCTCGGATTCAGTTTGAGCTCGCTGCTGAGGGCCTCCAGCTGCTTTTCAATTTTTACGATCTCATGATTGGCTTGGCGTGCGGCATTGAAAACTGTTTGACTTTCGTCTAGACTCACTTCCTGCTCTATTCGTCCGATTTTCAGCCCGTTTTTCCTCTGAATGGTTCCTGAGTCTGGCTCCTGGTCGCCGTATATTATGCTAAGCAGAGTAGATTTTCCGCAGCCGTTCCTTCCTACGATTCCTATTTTCTCGCCATTATTTATCTGAAGGCTTACGCCCTGCAAAATCCGCTTTCCCGCAAAAGCTTTTACGATTTCTGAAAGTGATACAAGCATCGCCTGTTAGGAAAAGTTTCTGACAATAAATTATCTTATCAAGCTGTTTTATTGAGCCTTATCTTCCAGCTTTTTAGGACGCAGCCTCTTACTCATGGAATTTAAAAGTCCAACTGCATGATACATAACCCCGGATCTACATACTTCTTTTGAAATATTTGAAAAGCGGCCCGGAAAAAATTCATCATTTTCCTAAAGCCGCTCGATTTAGCTTAGCAATGGCTTATGCAACAGCTTGATTACTGTCGCTCAAGCTGATTTATTTATTTTTTGTTATTAGCCGAACTCTCGCTTGATTTCGAATTATCGGCTTTGTTTCCGGCCTTGTTTCCTGAACTTTGGTTACTGACATTGGCCGGGGCATTTGCCGTCCTATTGCTGTTTTGAAGCGATGAGTTTTCGCTGGAATTGTTATTAGAATTAGAGCTTGTATTTGCACCGGAGTTAGAATTCGAATTACTGTTGGCAGAGGTATTTGCCGCGGTAGGTGCAGGTCTTGCGCCCGATAGTTCATTCGGATTCTCAACTACCCGTTTTGCCAGGTAATTCTCTATCCTTGCTTCATTCATCGCGATTGATTGATATGAAGCGACGAGTAGCTGCTTTCGGGAATTGATTAGATATTCAGTGATTTCCTGTCTGACTCCGGGCGATTCAAGCGTACGGTCTTCGTCCTTTTCTATCCTCTTTTGCAGCTTGATTATCAGATATCTGCCCTGAAAAGGTACTACCTGCGGGATAATGGTGCCGATTTCCATTTTATTCATGATGTAATCGGCGATTGCCTGTGGAAAAGCCTGCTTGAGTTCATCCTCAGTAAAATATCTCCAATCACCGCCCCTTGCACGGGTTTCCGGATCTTCGCTATTTTCCTGTGCCAAGGTGGCAAAATCAGCCCTGTTGTTTACCAGGCGAATGCCGATTTCCCTTGCTTTGGCCTGAGCTTCCAGGTCGTTTTTGGTTGTATCACCCTGCCCAAGATCTCTTGGGTCAATAACTATTGCAGCAAGTTGCGCCCCGCGTTTATTCTTGAAAGCTTCCTTGTTGGAATTATAAAAAGCCTCGATTTCATTATCTTTGGGCGGTTCTATCCTTCCGGTTATTTTCTCAGCCAGCTTGTCAATAGCAAGTCGTTTCTTTATGCTTTGGCGGATAGTTTCTTCTGTTTCTCCGCTTTGCTGAAGCTGGGCGGCAAACTGCTCTGCAGAAAGTCCCGACTGGGTTTTAACTCTGTTCAACTCTGCAGTCACTTCTTCATCAGTCGGCACCGTACCTTCTTTTTCAGCCTTTTGAAACATTACTTCCTGCTCAATCAGAGCCTGAAGCGCCTGCAGCCTGGCCGCCGCTAATTCCAACGGCGAAAGGTTAAGCTCCTGGCCGCTTGATTGCTGCTTGATGGCCCTTTCGACCTCTTCCATTCTGATATTCTTTCCATTGACGGTTGCAGCAACCTCGTTCGGATCTGTCCCGCCGGGTGCTGTCCCGCCGCAGGCAGCGGCTAGCATAGACGAAAAAACAAGGCAGGTTAAAATGACGAAATTACGTTTTCTATACACTTTTAAGTAGCTCCTAAGTTACTTGTCTGATTCTAAATACTTAGCCGGCAACTTGACCTTTGCTGCGGCATTTTGTTATAAAGATTGTTTTTGAGTTTTATAAACTCACTAATTTTCCAACACGGAGGTTTTACTGAAAATTATGGCTCAGCGTTGCGACATCTGCGGAAAAGGCCCGCAATTCGGTAACAATGTATCTCATGCAAACAACAAAACACGCAGAAGGTTTAATCCTAATCTGCAGTCTGTCAGAGTAAAGCTGCCAAATGGCAGTAACGGACGCATGAAAGTTTGCACTCGATGCATTAAATCAGGAAAAATCACTAAGGCTGCCTGATTAGATTTTGCAAACTTACCTCCGGTTGTTTCAGGCATAATTCATTTTTTTTCAGTTAAGTCCAACAGATGGCCGCACGCTTTTTTCGTGCGGTCATTTTTTTCGTTGAACCGGCAAAAAATTGATTATGCCGTCAAATTTCAAATAGCGCCCTATGAAAATCGGCTAAAGCCCTCTGCTTGAATCAAAAATTTTCAAAATCGCTTACAGCCGATTCTCACGAAAAAAATCTTTTAACTGTCCCCGATTATAAATTTCCCGAAACTTGAGCAAATTCAAGCCCAGCCAACTATTTTGCTTCTTGTCACAAGCCGATCTTGTTTAATCTACAATCGCTATACATTCGATCTCGACTTTGGCATTGCGGGGGAGTTGAGCAGCCTGAACTGTTGACCTTGCAGGCTTTACCTCGCCGAAATAACGGCTGTAAACCTCATTCATCGCTGCAAAATCCGCCATGTTTTCGAGAAAAACGGTCGTTTTTACTACATCCTGCAGCTCGGCTCCAGCCGCAGCCAACACCGCAGTAAGGTTTTTAAGGACCTGCTCTGTCTGCTCGGTTATACCGCCCTGGACAAATTCTCCTGTTTCAGGATCTATCGGAATTTGCCCTGAACAAAAAATCATATTTCCGGATCTGATAGCCTGTGAATACGGCCCGATAGCTGATGGTGCCTGATCAGTAAAAATTGAATTTGCCATAACAAACCAAGCCAAAGCCTTACTTTGATGCGCTTTGGCACAAAGTTTGAATAATAGCAAAAATGCTGGCTAATATAAAGCGGGCAAAGGGCTCAACTATATAGTCTTTCGACTGCGATTACGCCCTCGATCTTTTCTATCGAAGAAATGACCTTGTCCAGGTGTTTTTTATCATGTACTTCTACTGAAACCTCTATAAAACCTTTGTCATCCTTTGAAACTCTGGCTCTGGCATCGCGGATACTTGTTTTTATCTCAGCAATGGCATTTGTAATGGCGGCCAACATTCCTGTCCGGTTTTCGGTTGTAACCAGAATAGTTACTGATTGTATTTCTTCCCTGTCTGATTTTGCCCACTCTACTTCGACTACCCTGTCCCTATTTACCATCAGCTGTCGGACGTTTTTACAGCGTTTGTTGTGTACGACTATGCCCTTTCCGAGCGATATATAGCCGATGATTTCCTCCCCTCGCAGGGGATTACAGCATCTGGCCCTGGTCGTAAGCAGGTTATCAACTCCCTTGACAACGATTGCATCCTCACCGATTCCTATCAATTTTTTGACGGCCTTGATGCCGCTGCCAATCCTTGTTTCTTTCTGTTTATTTGGATCGAGTTCAGCAAATTTTTCTGCCCCAAGGAATTTTTGGAGTACCGACCGCGGAAGCGTTTTCCCGTAGCCGATCGAGGCCAGAAGGTCTTCTGCACGTCCGAGCCCGTACTCATTGGCAATTTTTTTCAGCACTTCTTCATTGCCGATCAATTTTTTGGGCGCAACACGGAAACGCTCGGCCTCTTTTTCCAAAAGCTTTCTCCCCAGTTCGATCGAATCTGCCCTCTGCTGCTGCGCGATCCAGTGCCTGATCCTGCTCCTTGCCTTTGCCGTTACAACGTGATTCAGCCAATCTCTCGAGGGCTTTGAGCTGGGGTTGGTCAATATTTCCACTACATCGCCATTTTGTATTTCCGTCCTAAGCGGCACCATCCGACCGTTTATTTTTGCACCGATGCAGGTATCGCCTACTTCAGAGTGGATCGCATAGGCAAAATCTATCGGAGTGGCACCCCTTGGCATCTGTATTACTTTTCCCATCGGGGTAAAGGCATAAACATCCTTTGGATAGAGGTCTAATTTCAAAGATTCAATAAATTCTTCCGAATCTTCATTTACCTGACTGGTTTCAACCAGCGGAAGCAGAAGCTTTTCTACCGTTTTTCTCAGTTCGTCAAGCGACTCATCCTCTTCTGAATCGCCCAGTTTCCGCTCTTTATACTTCCAGTGGGCAGCAACGCCTTCTTCGGCTATCCTGTGCATCTCTTCAGTGCGAATCTGCACTTCGAATGGCTGGCCGCCGTCGCCTATCACAGAAGTATGCAATGATTGATACAGATTATCTCTCGGAATTGCGATCCAGTCTTTGAACCTTTCCGGAACCGGCGTCCAGATATCATGCACCACGCTGAGTGCCAGATAGCAGTATCTTTTATCATTCGGAGTGATTATGCGGGTTGCTATCAGGTCGTAAACCTGGTCAATCGTGATCTTTTGCTTTTTCAGCTTAAGCCATAGCGAATAAAGCCTTTTTACCCTTCCTTCGATATTGACTATCGGCACCTGGTTTTCATTCAGATTTATTGAAATTGTCTGCTTGATACGCTCGAGCGTGGCTTCGAGTTCAGCCCTTCTGGATTCAACTTCTTTCGAAAGCTTTTGATACTCCTCTGGATAAAGGTTTTTGAAAGCGAGGTCCTCAAGCTCGCCCCTCATCTTACCCATTCCCAGCCGGTGTGCAATCGGTGCGTAGATATCCAGCGTCTCTTGTGCAATACGAGCCCTTTTCTCGGGCTTTAAGTATTGCATTGTACGCATGTTATGCAGCCTGTCAGCCAGCTTGATCAAGACAACCCTTACGTCCGTAATCATCGCCAAAACCATTTTTCGGACGTTTTCTGCCTGTTGCCTTTCTTTTGAAAGGTTAGAAATATGGGCAATTTTTGTAAGGCCGTCAACCAGACGGGTAATTTCATCTCCAAAGTAAAGCCTTATCGTCTCGAGGTCTGCCAGAGTATCCTCGACAACATCGTGCAGGAGCCCTGTCGAAACGCTTATTTCATCCAGCCGCATGTCTGCAAGGATATTTGCAACCTCAAGCGGATGAATAAGATAAGGCTCGCCGGAAGCTCGCTTTTGCCCTTTGTGATGAAGGGCTGAGAAGAGATAAGCGCGGCGGATTAGGTCGAGGTCGGCACTTGGCCGATTCTGCCTTACTTTTTCGATAATATCCTCTATTCTTATCACAGTCGGACTAAGGCTTTTATTGCCCTACGATTTCGATTTTACAGGGCAAACAAGGGCTTTTCCAGATATTTGTTAGGGATTTACTCTGGATTATGAACCTTAAACACGCATAAAGCGGCTACTTAGGCGGCTTTAACCCTTAAAAGAAGCATTGTTTTTGGCAAAAAGGCAGCCTGATTCAAGACAAAAAGATGACCTGCACCTTGGTTTGGTGCCAGTCATCTTTTTCTTATGGAAATAATTTTATTATTTGTTTGCGGCGTTGGCGTTATTGGCTGCGTTAGCGTTTTCGGCGGTCCTGGCTTGGATTTCGGCCTCAATATTACGCGAGATCTCGCCAAGTTCGCTGTATTTCTCACGATATTTGTCGGCTTCGGCTTTAAGCCTGTCCCTGTCCTCAGCTCTGTTTTCCATATCGGCAAGCCGCATGGACTGTATTGTCAGGCTTGCTTTATATGAGTAAACAGACTCAAAAGTTTTGACCGCGTCGAGGAGCTTCTTCAGCTCATCATTTTTCAGGGACTTCAGATCAGCGTTTTTAGCTGATTTAACATCGGCCGGCTCGAGTGCTACTGCCTTGTCAATCAGGTCAATTCCGGTGCTTACACAGCCTTTCAACTTCTGAAAGTCTTCTTCACTTTCCGGCTTTACAAACTGATAAGTATCCTTGCCGTCCCGCTTTACGGTTTTCTTGGTTTGGGGAGTATCGGTTATTTCGTTAGCACAGGTATTTTGTTTTGCAGCCAGTGCAACGTAGGCATCTGCTCGATACTGGGGCAGTATCGAGGTGTTGTTCGCCCTATCAGTAACCCATTTTTCCCAATTCTCTGTCTGCTCCAAATTTTCATACAGACTGGCAACTGCTTTGTAAGAGCTCTGGTCGTTCGGATCTTGAGACAAGGCCTTTCTATATTCAGTTATTGCCTGCTCGGCTTTTGATTTGTCCGACCTGTTACCTATGAATTCAGAGTGAAGGGTGCGTGCCAGAAAAACCTGGGCCAGCCTGCCCTCCAGGCTTTTTCCTTCAGGATCACGTGCAGCCGCCTTGCGAAACAGTTCCTCAGCTTCAGCGAATTTTCTTTCACGAAAAGCTGCCGTCCCATCAACCAAATCTTTGCGTGCCATTACCCGGTTGTAGTAACTACATCCGGCAGAAGTTATTGTTAGCGCTAACAGTAAAAATATCCCTAAACGAGAAAATCTCATCTTAAGACTCCAATCGCGAAATTTTGCCGTGCCGCTAATTGAGGCAAGCTCTTTGGGCACGGCCATTCGCTTGACATTAAATTTAATCTGATAAATCGTCTATTTGCAGGCCGATAGGCGAGGCTCCTGCAAGTTTTGCTGCATCAATTGCCTTTACCACATCGCCATATCGGATCGTTTTCGGTGCTTTGATAAACACCGTTTTTTCAATTTCATTCGTACCTTCACGGATAACGCCGTTTCGGGTACGTTCCTCAAAAATCTGTTTCAATTTAGCCGTAAGCGGTTCCGTATTGCTTACATCTCCAATGTTTTCATTGTTTAAGGTTAATGCTTTTGTTTCCTTGTTGATACCGATAACCAAAGTCAGCGGATTCGGTTTTACGTCCAAATTCTGCTGATTTTTCGGCTCGGCTGGAACCTTTGCTTCAAACCGGCTCGGTTTTACTGGCGTAATCACCATAAAGATGATCAGCAGAACCAGCAAAACGTCTATCAATGGCGTTACGTTAATATTGGGTACCGCACCCTTATCACCTGAACCTGTCGACATTCCCATAGTTGATTACCTCAAAATTCCAGTTTTACCTGCAGGGCACCTCGGCCAAACTCGAGATTACGGGCCGGAGCCCTGCAGATAAATGATTTCTGGTATTTTAGTTGGAGGATTCTCCGCCGCCTTTCTTCTTATCGGCAACGAGCCCTATTTTGTCTATTTCCTGTTTACGGATGACGTCAAGTGCCTTGACGACTGTACCGTAGTCCACATCCACTCCGCTCTTGATGTAAACAATCCGCTTGTCAGCTGGCTTGTCTTTCATCATATTTTTTACTTTTTCACCGAGCTCAGTGAGCGGATATGGGTCTTTTCCGACATAGAAGTTGGAATTATCCGGAATAGCGATAACAACTGAGGTGTCTTTGGTTATCTCGGGATCTTCCTCCGGTGCATTGAGATCGCGTGGATAATTTACGGTAACGCCTTGCTGCAATAGTGGTGTAACTATCATGAAGATAATCAGCAGCACGAGCATTACGTCCACCATCGGTGTTACGTTGATTTCCGAATTATATTCTTCGCTTCCGCCGACCTGCATTCCCATGGCTATCTATCTCTCCTAAATACGAATTTCAGACAGCATGCATTAGCTGCGAAGTGCCTTTGTGCGCTGTTTGATAAAGTAGTCAACCAGCTCAGAGGCCGAGTTTTCCATTTCGACTCCGAAGCTCGTTACCTTGTTTGTAAAGTAGTTGAACAGCCACACTGCCGGAACCGCAACTGCGATACCGAATGCTGTTGCAACCAGAGCTTCTGCAATTGCGAAACCTACAGCTCCGATACCGGCATTTTCAGCCTGTGCCAAAGCATAGAATGCACCGATAATACCTACGACCGTACCAAAGAGGCCGACGAACGGAGCAGTCGAACCAACGGTAGCAAGGCCGGCCAATCCACGCTTGAGCTCGGCGGTTTTAACAGCGATGGCACGCTCTAAAGCTCGCTTGGAAGCTTCCATCTCATCAACCGAGATATCGCTGCTGCCCTGATGTGCGCTGAACTCCTTCAGGCCCGAAGAGACAACCATTGCAAGATGCGAATCTTTATGGCGGTCGCTAATGGTTATTGCCTCATCAATGTTGTTGGCTTTGAGTGCGGCAGCTACCTTGGGTGCGTATTGGCGGGATTGCTGGCGTGCTTTGTTATAGGTAAGCCATCGCTCGATACCAACTGCGATCATGTAAACTGCCTCGATCAGCAGAACCGCGAAAACGATCCAGCCAGGAATCGTCAGATTCCTCAGGATCTCGTAAAAGCCGAAGTTGAGTTTATTTCCCTCGGCAAAAAACATAAGTAAATTCGGAACATCATTTCCGAAAAGGCTGGCAAAGAAA
>DATLZX010000091.1:0-12276 GCA_035573795.1 Pyrinomonadaceae bacterium
TAGGGTCTTCGGTTTTGCGTTTAGTCAACTGGCAAGCCTGCCGTAAATCTTTAAGGATCAAGTGCTTAAGCAGTGTATTATGCGCTGCGAAATATGAAATCTGCAATCCGGTTTTCCCATCCAGCATGCCGAGTTTTAGAAAATAAGTTTTAATAAAAGTCAGGGTGGCCGCCAAATGGGCTTTTGCAAAAGAGGTATTAACGTTTTCTTTCAACATTTGCTTTGCGGCTAGCGGTGCATACCTTTCGGCAATTAGCCTGGCATGTTCTTCGGTTGAAGAAATTGTGTAATGGAGGATATGTCCCTGAAGTTTTGCGACATTGCCACTCGAAACTTCAATGGATTCGTGAATTATTCGATTGTTCCAGCGGGCATATTTTCTGTTGAAGAGCCTAATTTGGCGGTCAGGATACCAGCCGCAATGCCTTACAGGCTTGCCACAATAAAAAGCCAGCCTTGGTATTGAATAAGCAGTAATTTGAGGGGTTTCAGTAAGTGAGACAATTTCCTGCCGAAGCTGGTCAGAAACTCTCTCATCAGCATCAATACTCAGTACAAAATCATTTTTGCAAAGGTCTGCCGCAAACTGTTTTTGTTTAGAAAAACCTGGCCAGGGATTTATATGTACTTTTGCGCCAAGCTGCCGGGCAATTTCTGCCGTTCGGTCCGAACTTTCAGAATCCACAACTACTATTTCATCTGCCCAGGCTACTGATTCAATTGCTTCCGAGATGTTTTTTTCTTCGTTGAAAGTGATAATGGCGGCCGATATTTTCACATACAGGATTTTGGCAGACTTCTATGTTTGTTTACAACCCGGCACTTTCAGACCTCAAATGTCTGCCTTTACGCAAATGAAAACTGCCTTTGATCAATTGAAAACTGGCTTTGATAGAGCTAATCAATTTCTGTCAATGCATAAGGCTTTGTTAAGATGAGAAAATTGGCTCATTAAAAAATTTTTCATTTATTGTCAATTGGCGAGGTAACTTCTATTTTATTGACGATAAAAGTAGTAGAAGTCGCCTTTTGCAGGTTTGCCAATGCCTTGTTGTAATCCGTTTCGGCTCGAATTTCTGCGTTTCTGGCATTTGCCAATGCGTTCTCTCTTTGGAATAAAAGGAAAGTGGTAGAGCGGCCTGCCTGATAGAGTTTTCTTTCGCCATCAAGTTGTATTTCAGCATTTTCTCGAGCAGTGCGTGCTGCAATCACCCTTTGACGTGCGGTTTCAACTGCCTGAACGGCGTTTCTTACTTCAACCAGGATTGCTTGCTCCTGTTGGCGGATTTGCGTCTGGATTTGGTTCTCGGTGATTTGGGCACCTGCAAGGTTAGCTTCTGCTGTGCGATTCCGCAAAGGCAGAGAGATCGTAACTCCTACTGAAACGTTAGGTGCATCACTTCGGAACATATTAGACAAAGATCGGTTAAAGCCTCCTGCAAGAAAAGAGGGCGTACCCGGCACAGTAATATTCGGAACGTTGATAACCGCTGAAGGATTTAGACGTCTGAGTTCGGATAGTAGAAAAGCGCTGGCGTTCGTATTAGCAGCTGCCGGATCGCTTGATATCAAAGGAAATGTTGAAGGGGCAGTATTGACATTTCCGAGCGACAGGCCATCAAGCGAAAAAGTAGTATTAAAATCAATTTGCGGACGAGTCTGATTCTTGAAAAAATCAATATCTATCTTGTTAATATCTGAAGCGAGTTTAAGCCTTTTGAGTTCGTACCTGTTCTCCATGGCATCTTTTATGGCGGCATTCAGGTCAACCGGCGTCGTCGAAAAAACGGGACGGTCGGTCGGTACGATAGGCTGCAGCCATTCGGCAGATTCAGCTTCGCGGATGATCAATTGTTTAAGGTTGTTTTCGGCAATCGAGACCTGTTGCGCCGCAAGCAAAACGTCGGCCTCGCGATTGGCAAGTTCCGTTGCAACTTCAGCCTTTGCAAGCGGTGCCGAAACTCCGGCAGCGATTCTGGCTTCGGTTTGTTTTAGGTTTTCGAGTGCCAGATCCCTATTTGCAACCTTGTTTTGTTGATCCCGCAACGCAAATACCAAGTCCCAATAGGCATTTTGTACCCTGGCAATTGTTTCGATGGTAATCCTTCTGAAGTCTGCGTCAGTTTGCTCCAGCCGTCTTCTTGCTATTTTTAGATTTCTTCTATTATTGTCTATCGAGCGATTTCTCCAAAGAGGCTGTACAAACCTTACACCCAACGAAGATGAGTAAACCGCGCTAGAGCTGCCCGTTATCGAACCATTTGAAACTTCGGCCTGCGAAAAAGCATTTTCGGTTCTGGTATTATTGAAAAAGACGTTGTAGTTTCCTCCCGTTCTCAGCTGCTGAACAAACGAAGAGTTTACATTGAAGTCATTGGTCGGACTCTGATTAGTGCGAGAATTTCGCGAGTAGTTCGGCGAGACGTTGAAAACCGGATCATAAAGCCCACGCAGAGAACGTATTTGCGTTTCCTGAAACCTGACATCATCCCTTGCTATCGAAACATCGTTGTTGTTTTCCAAAGCCCTTCGGATGGCATCATCAAGGGAAAGTGTAAGCGGGGCGGCTGATTGTACGCCAATACGCGAAGAGTTGCCAGTTCCGTTGCCGCTAAGCCAAGTTGTGGAAGTAGCCTGCTGAGGATTGTTTTTCATTGTTTCAGGCTTATCAGGGATTTTTTGTTCAATATTTGGCAAATTGGTGTTTTGTGAACTGGTTTCGGAGGGACCTTCTTGGTTGCTAACATTCTGAGCCAGAGCGTCGCCGGCCGCTTTTTTAACAGGCTCGGTTTGCGCAGATACAGTTTCTCCCAAACAAACATTCAAAAATAATGCAAATAAAACAAAAAGTCCGATTTTCAATTTGTGAAGCATATTATTTTTTATAAATTCAAAATAGCTGAGGATAAATGTTTATAAATCAAGCAAATAAAATCCAATCGCCTGATACGACTTTTGCAAGCCGTTAGTTTCATATAATTTGCAGTGTTTTTTGCAGCTACCTAACTGATTTACCCGAGATTTGCGCCTGCAGTTTCAACAAAATCTGCAATATCAGATATCATTATGGCTTGGATAATTGAAGTTTTTCGTTTAATCGGCTATCTTGGCAGTTTAACGATTTTGTAGATTTTGCATTATTCAGGCAGAAAAAATATTTGTCTTTTGTTTAATTCAAGTCAACCAAATTATCATAACGCGGAGAGTTTATTATGGCTGTAAAAGTAGGCATCAATGGTTTTGGAAGAATTGGCAGAAATGTTCTGAGGGCAAGCCTCGGCGACCCTGATATTGATTTTGTCGCTGTAAATGACCTTACAGACACAAAGACGCTTGCTCATCTGCTCAAATATGATTCGATTCTGGGTAATCTGGATCATGATATTAGGGCTGACGGAGATTCGATCATTGTCGGCAATGAGAGATTCAAGGTTTTTAGCGAACGCGATCCGGCACTGATTGACTGGGAAAGCGTCGGAGCTGAAATCGTCATAGAATCAACAGGAAAATTCACAAAAGCAGAAGATGCCTCTAAACACCTTCGCGGATCGGTTAAAAAGGTGATAATCTCTGCCCCGGCAAAGGGTGAGGATATAACGATCGTGCTCGGCGTCAACGAGTCAATGTATGACCCCGAAAAACATAAAATAATTTCAAATGCATCCTGCACGACAAACTGTTTGGCTCCGGTCGCCAAAGTAATCCATGAAAAGTTCACCATCAAGAATGCAATGATGAACACGATACACAGCTATACAAATGACCAGCAACTTCTGGATTTGCCGCATAAGGATCTGCGCCGGGCAAGGGCTGCTG
Organism: Pyrinomonadaceae bacterium; assembly: GCA_035573795.1. GTDB lineage: Bacteria > Acidobacteriota > Blastocatellia > Pyrinomonadales > Pyrinomonadaceae > OLB17. Next base: position 3,817 of record DATLZX010000091.1, read on the forward strand.
CAATGTCAATGATCCCGACCTCGACAGGTGCCGCAAAAGCTGTAGCACTGGTAATTCCTGATCTGAAAGGAAAATTCGACGGAATTTCTGTTCGAGTTCCAACACCTAATGTATCCTTGGTTGATGTTGTAATGAACGTTGAAAAAGAAACCACCGTTGAAGAAGTAAATAGGGTACTAAAGGATGCAGCCAATGAGGAACTCCGCGGCATTCTGGCATTTTCCGAAGAGCCGCTTGTATCAATAGATTTCCGCGGCAACCCGCATTCATCAATCGTAGATGCCGAAAATACCAAAGTTATTGATGGCACCGCCGTAAAGGTCTTGAGTTGGTATGACAATGAGTGGGGATATTCCTGCCGCGTGCGTGACCTTGTAAAATTCATTGCCGATAAGGGCTTGTAGAATTCAAAGTTTCGGTCTGGCTGCCATTTTGGGCAGCCTAACTTTTTCCGAAAGCCTGAAATTTTCTAATAGCTGGAAATTCACACTTAACATTAACGATGTACAAAAAAACGATCAGAGAATTCGAACTTGAAAATAAAAACGTTTTTATCAGAGTAGATTTCAACGTCCCGATAAAGAAAGGTAAGATTACCGACGACACAAGGCTTGTTGCTGCGCTAGATACAATAAATTTTGCAAGGCAGAAAGGAGCAAAAATAGTGCTGGCCTCTCATCTTGGACGCCCGTTGAAAAAAAAGAAGGAAGCGGACGAGAAAGGGATTGAATTCGACAAGACTGAATTCTCGCTCAGACCGGTTTATGAGTATCTAAGGGCATTGCCCGAACTGCAGGATTTATCTACGGCAGGAAGCCAGCCGGTGTATGTAAATAATGATAGCGAGTCTCTGGGCAGTGTTCAGGTTAAAAACGATATCGTTTTTTTCGCAGAGGACTGCATAGGCCCGCTGCGCCGGGAGGCTTTGGGACAGCTGCAACCCGGCCAAATCTTGCTTTTGGAAAATTTGCGTTTTCACCCCGGAGAAGAAAAAAACGATCCGGAATTCAGTAAGCAACTGGCTGAAAATATTGATGTTTACGTAAATGATGCTTTCGGCGCTGCCCACCGCGCACACGCTTCGACCGAGGGAATTACCAAATTCGTCAAACCTTGCGTAGCGGGATTTCTGATGGAGCGCGAGCTCGATTTTCTTACAAGGGCACTCGAAAGTCCGCAACGGCCATTTATCGCAATTCTCGGCGGGGCCAAAATCTCCGATAAAATTCCGGTTATAGAATCTCTGATAGCCCGCCGGGTTGACAAACTCATTATTGGCGGAGCGATGGCTTACACATTTTTCAAAGCGAAGGGAATCACTGTCGGCAAATCCCTGGTTGAGGACAATATGCTGGAGACTGCCCTCCAAATTGAAAACAAGGCTGCCGAGAATAACGTAGAACTGCTTTTGCCTTCCGATCACCAGGTAGTTGATTCTTACGACCCTCTTCACTCACGAAAGGCGATTCCGATCGAGTTCACAAACGCTGGCCTCGTTGGTTTGGATATCGGGCCTGAAACAATCGCCGGCTTCACCGGCGCTATCCAAGGCGCTAAAACCATTATCTGGAATGGCCCTATGGGAATGTTTGAAGAAAAACCATTCGATGAGGGAACTATTGCAATTGCAAAAGCAGTAGCAGACGCAACTGCAAACGGTGCGCTGAGCATTGTTGGTGGCGGAGATTCGGTTGCAGCAGTCAATCAGTCCGGTTTATCGGACAAAATCTCACATCTTTCAACCGGCGGAGGTGCTACCTTGGAATTTCTGGCTGGCAAGACTCTGCCGGGAGTAGAAGCACTCGATAATAAATAATTCTAATAATGCGAAAACCCGTAATTGCCGGAAATTGGAAAATGTACAAACTCATCAACGAGGCCGTTGATGACGCTCTCGCACTACGTAAAAATCTGGCCAACATAACCGGCGTCGAAGTGATATTAGCTCCACCATTTACTGCTATCGCCGCACTTGCGCAAAAACTCGAAGCGAGCAATATCAAGCTGGCAGCGCAGGACGCCGCGCCCCAACTAGAGTTTGGAGCATTGACCGGCGAAGTTTCGCCTAAGATGTTGAAAGACGCTGGATGCGAGTATGCAATCATTGGCCACTCTGAACGCAGGCTGTATTTTTGCGAAACCAATGATTCTGTAAACAAGAAGATCAAGGCATGCTTACAGGCCGGCCTGGTGTCAATAGCCTGCGTTGGCGAAACTCTCAGCGAGCGAGAGAAGGGGATCGAGAAAGCGATAGTTACCGAACAGGTGAGAGGGGCTCTTTCAGGTTTGACACTCTCGGATTCGAAACGTATCATAATCGCTTACGAGCCGGTCTGGGCAATCGGCACAGGCCGTACCGCTACGCCTGAAATCGCCAATGAGATGCATTCTGTCATCCGCAGCGTTCTGAGCGAAATTTTCGATGCAGAAACAGCCGACGAGATTCGCATTCTTTACGGCGGTTCGGTAAAATCAGATAACATAAAGGCATTGATGGAAATGCCCGACATTGACGGTGCCTTGGTTGGCGGAGCCAGTCTAAAGGCAGATGAATTTACGAAAATAGTAAATTACAGATTATTGTAAGGAAAATTTAGATTTGATTTACGTAATTTACACATTATTTTTTATTACCTGTATTATTTTGGTAGGTTCAGTTTTGCTCCAGCCTGGCAAGACTGATGCAGGCGCTCTTTTTACAAGCAATATTTCAAACGCAGCATTTGCTCCGCGTGGGACGACGACAGTTTTAGCGAGGATTACGATTGTCGCAGGAGCTGCTTTCATTGTTTTGGCTTTGCTGCTTTCAATGCCGGCTTTTCAGGGTGGCGTTTCCGTTTTGCAAAGTACTTCTGTCGAAGAGCAGTCGGAAAATCAAACCAATGGCACTGCTGCAAATAATTCAAATCCAGGCAGCGGCGTTGCGAATAGCAACGGCATGGCTAATTCGAATACTGAGGCCCCTGCCAATCCTAATTCCGGAAATTCAAATGCAGGAAATCAGTAGATTAAATAGTTTTGGTCTTTCCCATCAATTAGTAAATATGCTGAGGTGGCGTAATTGGTAGCCGCGCACGTTTGAGGGGCGTGTGGAGCAATCCGTGCGGGTTCGAGTCCCGCCCTCAGCACCATTCTTTATTCTCTCAAATTAAGCAACTCTGCAAACTAGAATTAAAACTTCTTAGCCGATCTTTCCTTTTTTGGTAAGTGGTTTTTATTTCAAATCCTAATTATTCTCTAATCTCAGAGCCATTATTTCGGCAGTTAACCTAAGTGTAATCAATAATTACACAATCTATGTAAAAAACACTTGCAAAAATAACTTTAAGCTTGTTTAATATTACTGGCTTTATTTGCCAACCTTTGCTACCCAAGCAAACCTCAACTCTCACAAAATAACACACTCACAATTTTTAATCGTAATTTATTTCCTTCTCCCACAATAAGAACTGATTAAATAAGACGTTTAAGGAGAAGTCTGATTAATTTATGGCCGGGAGAATATTCAAGCGCGCATTGTATAAGCTCGCTGTTTTTACTTTTATTTTAACCGTAACTTTTTACAACAATTCTGGGATTATTGATGCACAATCTCTGAAATCGAAACAAATCGAGAGAAATGCTGTGGCAGATCCGCCATCTACTTCCAACCTGCTGGGGAACGACGGTGATTACACTGTTACCGCTGCAAATACTGTATTGAATCAATACGCCGTTCTTGCTGCAAATGTTTCTGCAGGAGCAACAAGTTTTTCGGTTACAAATATCAATGATCTTAATAGCGCGATTCCACAACTTGGCCCGATTGCAGCAGGCGACCTGTTGATGATCATACAAATGCAGGGTGCAACGATTGATACAACAGATACAGCAAGCTACGGAACAATAACAAACCTAAACGGCGCAGGGAATTACGAATTTGTTACAATCGGCTCGATATCCGGTAACACGATTACGATAAATGGCGAAGGGTGTATTACCGGTTTGCGCCGCAGCTATAGTACAGCCGGACGGACTCAGGTAATTCGAGTACCACAATTCAGAAACCTGACGATAAATTCAGGCGCAAGTGTGGTTCCAAGCTCTTGGGATGGCACTCGCGGGGGCGTAGTAGCTTTGCAGGCCTCGCAAAACCTGATAGTAAATGGCCAAATCAATGCAGTTGGCAGAGGTTTTAGGGGCGGCGCGGTTGACAACGTATCTGCTGATGCTGGGACTGCAGTAACAGTTTATCGCTCGGCTGCTAATGGTAATGGTGGTGAAAAAGGCGAAAGCATAGCCGGAAGTGCTACAACTTACGATACGCTGAATGGACGCTATGGACGTGGCGCTCCGGCAAATGGCGGCGGCGGCGGAAACTCACACAATGCCGGCGGAGGTGGCGGAGCAAATGGAAACAACGGAAATACATACAGCGGTGCCGGAGTGATGCCGGGAACTCCTGCCGCCTGGAGCCTCGATCCTGAGAGCGGGGCAAACTCCTCTGGAGGAGGGCGAGGCGGATACTCTTATTCCGCGAATAATCAAGACGCAAATTTAATTGGCCCGGGAAACGCTCTGTGGAGTGGAAATAACCGCAGGCAAGTGGGAGGCCGCGGAGGGCGTCCACTTAGCAATAATCCAGCCCAGACGATCTTCATGGGTGGAGGCGGCGGAGCCGGCGATGGCAACAACAATGCGGCCGGTGCAGGTGGCAATGGCGGAGGCATAGTCCATCTGCAAGCAGCTGTAGTCTCCGGCAGCGGGACAATTACCGCAAATGGTGCAAACGGAGCAAGTACAACGCCTAATCATAATGACGCACCGGGAGGCGGTGGCGGAGGCGGTACGATAATTGTATCCTCCGTTTCGCTTGTAGGCGTCACGCTGTCTGCTAATGGAGGAAATGGAGGAAATCAGGGCATTACAGGCACAGAAGCAGAAGGCCCGGGCGGCGGCGGCGGTGGTGGCTATATCGCTGTAAAGACCGGCAGCCCGACAAGGACTACAAACGGCGGAAGCGGAGGCACGACAACTTCTTCTTCATTGACTGAATTTCTTGCAAATGGTGCTACGGCGGGAGCTACAGGCCAATCTCTCGGCGTTGTTACCACACTCCCAATCTGCGTTACAACTTCTGCAGGGCCGTCAGTAGTCACCGGGCGTGTAGTAACTGCATTTGGCAGAGGGATTGTAAATGCCCAGTTGACCCTGTACGAGAGCAGGGGAGGGGTTCAATACGCCAGGACTAACAGTTTTGGGTACTTCAGATTCTCTGCAATACCCGCTGGTGAAGCCGCAGTAGTAAGTGTAAGGCACAGCCAGTATCGTTTTGCCAATCCATCGGTTTTTGTCAATCCTGTGGATGCTGTTACTGAAATTCTTCTTGTTGCCGAGCCTTGATATCGAGGGCGAAGCTTTGAGGAATTCAGTTTTGCGTGATCATTGTGCCGAGGCCTTCGTCAGTGAAGACCTCGGCCAATATTCCGTTTCTTGAAGTGCCCGAAATAACATGAGCCGAAACTACGCCGCTTTCGACTATCCTGATAAGATTCTCAAGCTTTGGAATCATGCCGGCACGGGCCTGGCCGCTGGCTATGAGCTGGCGAGCTTCTGTGGCGGTAATCCTGTCTATTTTCGTATTGGGATTTGCCGGATCTGAATAAATTCCGTTTACATCAGACAGCAGTATCAGCTTTTCTGCTTTGAGTCCTATTGCCAGCTCGGCGGCGATAGTATCCGCATTTATATTGAAAACCCTACCCTCGTCATCGGCAGCCAATGAGGAGATAACCGGCATATACTCATTTTCGAGCAAAAGCGTTACAAGCCTAGCATCAACGCTGACAACGTCTCCAACATGGCCAAAATCTACTACTGCTGCCTCGCCTGTATGCTTGTCAATTACACTGCGTGGCGGCCTTCGAACGGCGTTTATCACTCCACCGTCAATGCCGGATAACCCCACGGCTTGAACCCCGCGGTGCCTGAGTGCTGAGAGTATCTCGGTATTGATCTTTCCGCGAAAAATCATTTTTGCCAGCTCGAGAGTATCGTCATCCGTAATGCGTCTGCCCTCGATGACTCTCTGTGCCACTCCTAGCTTTTCAGCAAGCTCGTTCAACTGTTTGCCGCCGCCATGGACTACACAAACCCTGATTCCGACCTGGTTCAGAAGTGCCAATTCTTCAGAAAGAGAAATCAGAACATTTCGGTCTTCTGTTACCTTTCCTGAGAATTTGATAACAAAAGTGCTGCCCTTGAACCGGCGAATGTAGGGAAGTGCCTCACGGAGCAAATCGAGTGTTTCTATGTCCATTAACCGCAAACCTCCGATAAAATCGCTTTCTGCACATGAAGACGGTTTTCTGCCTCGTCAATTATTACTGAACGCGGCGAGTCCAGAACCTCATCAGTAACCACCACATTTCGCCGGACAGGCAGGCAGTGCATAAAAATCGCATTATTTGTAATTGCCATTTTCGCAGAATCTACCCTCCACTGATCCCTCAGATTTTTGCGATATTCTGCTTCTGCATCAAGGTTGCCATAAAAATTTTTACTACCCCAGCTTTTTGCATAAACAACGTTTACACCCTCATAACAGGAAATGTTGTCGGAGGTAAATTCCACCCTACCTCCAGATTCGGCCGCAAGCTTTTCTGCTGTTTCCAGAATATTTTCGTCAAGCTCATAGCCATTTGGAAACGCGACGCGGATATCATGGCCGAAGGCAGCCCCTGCAAGCAGAAAGCTATTTGGAACTGCCATCGGCAAAGCCTTCGGATGCCATGCCCAGGTTAAAAGGATTTTTTGAGGCTGCCGATTGTAGTTTTCATTTATGGTCAGCATGTCTGCCATTGCCTGGCAGGGGTGAAACATTGCAGATTCCAGATTTATGACCGGAACTGATGAATATTTTGCGAATGACCTGAGGATAGGATCCTGCCTTTCTTCATCCCAAATTTGAAGCTTAGCAAATGTCCTAACTCCAATTGCAGAAACATACCTTGAAAGCACCCGAACGAACTCTTTCAAATGCTCTGTTCGGTCAGTGTCCATTACGACACCCTCTCGATGTTCTAATGTCCAGGAGTTTCCGCCGGGTTCGAGTGTAATTGCGTTGCCCCCAAGCTCGTAAATAGCTACCTGCATTGAAACTCGAGTTCTCAGGCTTGGATTGAAAAACACCAGTGCTATTGATTTCCCCTGAAGCGGCTTGTCCGCAATATTGCCTTTTTTGAAAGCGGTAGCTTTTTCAAGGATCAGGGAAAGATCTGACTGAGTAAAATCGCTGGTTGTTAAAAAATGTTTCATTAGTTTAATGCTTCAACAATGTTTAATGCTTCAACAAAAATGGCTGCTTCATCAGGCTTTACTACGAGCGGCGGCAAAAGCCTCAGGATATTCGGGTCGGAGGATGTACCCGTGATGATCCTATCTTCTAGCAATTTCTTGTGAATTTCTGCGGCCGGGACTTTCAATTCCAGCCCAAGCAGGCAGCCCTTGCCATTGATTTTTTTTACAAGGTGATGATCACCTAGCTTCTCCCTGATGTAGGCCTCAAAAGCTTTGGCAGATTCAAGAAGGTTTTCAGACTCTATGACATCGAGAGTTGCCTCAACTGCCGCCATTGCAACCATTCCGCCGCCGAAAGTGGTTCCAAGCTGATTTTCCTTTATCTGGCCTGCAATCTGTTCAGTGACAAGGCAGGCGCCGACCGGGACTCCGCTACCGAGCGATTTTGCCAGAGTTATTAAATCAGCATGAATACCGCCGGCTAGATCCGAACCTGAAAAAAACCAGTTCCCGGTTCTTCCCATTCCGGTTTGCACCTCGTCGAAAATCAGGCAAACTCCGGTTTGATCGCATAATTCACGCAGCTGCTGAAAAAATACCGGGCTTGTTTCACGTACTCCCGCCATTGACTGGATAGGCTCGATAATTATGGCCGCAGTGTTTTCGTTTAACAGTTGTTTAACACTGTCAATGTCACCAAACTCCGCCTCTATGTGAAACGGCACATTTGGCTTTCCCAGAGAGCGGTATTTTCCGAGAAAACTTGCTGAAATTGAATCTGCCGTCCGTCCATGAAACGATCCACTAAAGGAGATTACTTCCTGCTTTCCCGTTACCAGCCGCGCTATCCGCATAGCGGCTTCATTTGCCTCAGTTCCGGAGTTGCAGAAAAAGGCGAGGTATCGTGCGTCTTTTATTTTGCTGCAAAGCTTTTCTGAAGCTCTCGCCCTGGTTTCCGAATAAACGAGGTTTGAGTAAAAAATGATTTTTTCTGCCTGGTTATTTATTGCCTCGATGACTTTTGGGTGAGCGTGTCCTGTTGCACAAACGGCATGCCCGCCATAAAGATCTAAATAACGCTCATTATCCGAGGTCCATACCCAAGCACCTTTGCCGCGCTCGAGTGCAATAGGCATTTTCTGGTAAGTCGCTAATTGAAAAAACTCTTCTTTTTCTTTAATT
>DATLZX010000092.1:0-8887 GCA_035573795.1 Pyrinomonadaceae bacterium
TAATTTTAATGTGGTTTGGAGATGATATCGGGGCTACAAGGTAAAAAGCAGTTTACGGATATCATGGAGCCGTCAGACGTTATGCTTATCCATCCGGAACTTTGAGTACTTAAAAGATTGACGCCTTTTTGCAAAAAGCGACTAACCACCTCGGCGTGCGGGTGGCCATAAACCGAATAGCGGCCGGCTGAAATTATTGCGAGCTCGGGATTGACCGCCTCGATGAATCCGATTGTACTGGATGAGCGGCTGCCATGATGGGCTACTTTTAGAATTTTTGCCGAAATTTCACTGCCGGAGCGGATTAACATTTCTTCTGCCCTTGCCTCGATATCGCCCGTAAATAGTGCAGTGAATTGGTTATAGCTGATTTTCAGAACGATTGAATTGTTATTGTCCTTTAAATCAGGCAATGGCCCAGGCCAAATAATCTGCAAGCCTGCTCCGCCTATTTCGGCCTTGTAACCCGCTGAGACTTCCTCAACCGATATCCCGCTCAGCGTAGCACTTTCCAAAAAACGAGCCATAACAGGTGATAATTTGATTCCTTTGGCTATAAAAATCTTCTCCGGCTTGTTTGAATCAATTATTTCAAACAATCCGCCAAGATGATCCAGGTCAGAATGGCTTACCAAAACGTAATCAAGCCTGGTAATACCCTTTTGCCATAGAAAGCCTGATACAACCTTTTCACCGATACCGTAACGCAGCGGGATAGCATCATCAGTTTGCGGGTTGAAATCAATAATACCGCCTGCGTCAATCAGAAGCGTTTTGCCATCTGGAAAAGTAACGAGAGCGCAGTCGCCCTGTCCTACATCTAGAAAATCAATTGTCAGAAATCCTGGCCTGACATTCCTTTGCGGAGTCCAATATACCAATAAAATTGCACTGAAAATAAAGCTGGCGGCCAAAAAAACTGTAACCAGCCCTAGTTTTAGTCTTTGATTGTAAAAGATATCTCTAAGAACCCTGCTTTTTACGAGTAAAGAGAAAAGTATCAGCGCAAGGTAAAAGCCGGCAGTTACTGCAGGAGTAAAGCTGCCCGGCCCGGCCGGCCTCAGAGAAAGGCTGTTCCCCAGTAGTGAGGGAAAGAATAAAAGCAGATCGCTCAGGCATTTGGTTAAAAATGCAAAGCCAACGGATAAAATTACGGATAAATGCTTTGAAAAAGCCGCTAATGATGCCGTAAATACTTCTGCGGATAGTATCGGGCCGACCCAAACATTTTGGATAGGGGCAAGCAGCGGCACTCTGTGAAAATAAACTACTGACAGAGGTAAAAGCCATAATTGAACAATGGATGAGACAAGAATCGTCTCAAATACAAAAGCAACGATCTTACGAAAGGCTTGTAATGTAAACCGCTGTTCTTTATCCGGCTTAAAAATCTCAGCCGACCAAATTTGCCTACTACGCTCGAAGTGCCACCTAGAGGGCTCCCAGTATAACCATTCGCAGATTTTCTTTAGCCAGCTCGGAGCATTTGGTGGGAATGGATTTGCAGGGTTTGGATACCATTCGCCGATTTTTCTCATTTTGCTTACCAGAGGTATTGCTGCAAAAGCCAAAGAAAAAACACTAACTGATGAAAGCTGGAAGGAGGGATCAAACAGGCTTTCAGGTGAAAGGCATAAAATTATCAAAGCAGAAATAGAGAGCGAATTAACGAGCTTTACTGAGCGATCAAGCAATCTGCCGGCCAAAACGCAGCTAACCATTATTGCTGCTCTAATTACCGGGCCATCAGCACCGGCTAAAATGGCATAAAACCAGACAATAACAAATGTAAAACCTGCTTCTATCCAACGATTGCGTGTAAATAGCCTGATAATCCAGAATGCAATAATCGCAGCAATCGTAACATGGAGTCCAGATACTACCAGAATGTGAAAGGTTCCACCAGCACGAAATACCTGCTCCGTTTCATAATCCAAAGCTCTTCGCTCGCCGATAAGCGTTGCTGCCACTATAGAAAAAGATTTTTTATCCAGGGTTTGCGAGAACTCGTTCAGCAGCCAATCGCGAAGCCTGCCAAGAAGATTGTTTAATCCCAGGGGATTTCCCAAGCTTAAAATTTCTACTTTGCTAGACTGATCAGCAATGCAGAGAGCTTCTATGCCCTCGAGCTCGAGCCTGTCAAGGTAATAAACAGTGCCCGGGTTTAGGTAAGGCTCTTCGCGGCGAAGGCTGCATTGTACGGAGAGCCTGCTTCCGCTCAGCAGGTCATTTGAAACTTGACTTAATCCACCCTCAGAAATTTTTCTATAGAACCTTACCTTTACAGTGCCTTTTACTTCTCCCAGATAATACTCGCTTTTCAGATACTCCGCTTTTAATGGAAATTCGATCAAGTTTTCACTTTTTGCGGGGTATTCCGATAAGGTTCCGACCATGCTAACCTCAGCCCGCCCTGCAAAAGTACCGCTTTCGAAAATATTTTTTACGCTGTTAGCTTCAGGACCACTTTTTGCACCGAGAAGAAGCCCTGAAATGAAGAAAATAAAAACAAGGAAAACTCTTAACAACTGAAGCCTGCCCTTGAATAAAATACAGGCAAGCACGGTCGCGGCAATCACAAAAATCCATAAATTGCCCTGTTTTTCAACATGAAAAAACCAAGATGCCGCTATCCCGCCAGCCATTGAAATACAGAACAATAATGGCGCATTTTCAATAAGCGCTTTGTCAGTAGCTACTGCTAGCGTTTGGCGCAAGTGCCCTGCATAGAGCTTCATCTAATGTGGTTGGATTTTAGATTTTATTTGAAATACAAGAACCGAGTAATTGTAAACGAAACTTAGTGAGAAAGGCCAAAACTAACTGCCGCCCATTTCCTCAAGGTCTGCTATATCCTCATATGCTTTCGGCAAGACAGGCCTGGCGCGGGTAGAGTTATCCATTTCGCCAATATAACCCTCGGCAACCATTGCATCCAGAAGGGCTGCTGCCCGCCCATAACCAATACGCAACTGGCGCTGCAGCAACGACGTCGAAGCCCGCTTCATTTTGACCACATAACGCAAAGCGTCCCAGAAAAGGGGATCGCGGCGGCCCGGCAGCTCGTCTGCCTGAACGGCTTCTTCATCGCTTTTTGTGATGTTCGAATCATAATCGGGCTGAGCCTGAGCCCGTATAAACTCAACTACACGGCTAATCTCTTTCTCATCAACGAAGGCTCCGTGTATTCTGACGACCTGAGCACTTGCAGGAGGCAAAAACAGCATATCTCCGCGGCCAAGCAATGCTTCTGCACCGTTAGAATCAATGATCGTACGCGAATCAACTTTGGATGAAACGCGGTATGAAATCCTGGCCGGAAAGTTTGCCTTTATGAGCCCAGTTATAACATCTACGGACGGCCTTTGCGTTGCAAGCACAAGGTGAATGCCCACTGCACGCGCCATCTGGGCAAGGCGGGTTATTGACTCCTCAACCTCGCGGCCTGAAACCATCATCAGATCGGCCAGCTCATCTATGATTATCACTATGAATGGAAGCGGTTTGACCGGTTCGCCGGTTTCGGGATCGGTTTCATTAATCAGCCGCCTTCTTTCTGCTTCCCGATTGTAGCCGTCTATATTCCTGACACCCCAGGCAGCCAAAACCTTATAACGGCGTTCCATCTCTCTGACAGCCCATTTAAGAGAGGTAGCGGCCTGCTTCGGATCTGTAATTATCGGAGCTGCAAGATGCGGGATTCCGGCATAGAGTCCAAGCTCGAGCCGCTTGGGATCAACCATGATAAATTTGACCATTTCAGGAGAGGCTTTGAATAGAATAGACATCACCAGCGAATTTACACCGACAGATTTGCCGGAACCGGTCGCTCCGGCAATTAGCAGATGCGGCATTTTGGCCAGATCTGCTACGAAAATTTCGCCCGAAATAGTCTTACCTAGGGCAATCGTCAATACAGAATTTGACCGTTTGAAAGGCCCTGAATCAACGATTTCGCGCAATGCAATGGTTTCCCTTCGCGAATTTGGCACCTCGATGCCTACATAGGCTTTGCCCGGAATCCTGTCAATCCTGATAGACTGCGCCCTTAAAGCCAGGCAAAGGTCATCAACCAATCCGATTATTCTGGAATATTTGACGCCAGGAGCGGGTTTGAATTCATACGTTGTTACGACCGGGCCGGGACGGCTGTCTCTTACCTCGCCGGCTACGTTGAATTCGCGCGTCTTTTGCTCAATCAACCTTGCAATAGATTCGCGTTCAGTTGCATCTGGCTGGAAAGGCTCAGGCGGCTCGTTCAAAAGGTCAGGTGAAGGCAGAGTATAGAACGCCCCATCGGCAGAATGAATTTCTTTTTTCTCGAAAGATGCGGTCGCTTTGTTGTCTTTAGGGCCGGCAGGGCTGCCCTCGGCTGTTTCAGGCTCCTCAAGGGCTTCTTCTGATTCGCCTTCTCTTGAGCTTTCGTTCGAAGTAATGGTTTCTGATCCGGGTTCGTTTTTGCCGGTAAAAACCGAAGATGTCTGGCCATCCTCGGCAAATTCCCCGGAAGCCTTTGCTTTGACCCTCTTATTTTTAAGGCCATCAACTGCCGGATGGCTTTGGGTGTCAAAATCAGGCAGGGTTTGCGAGGTCTCTTTATCGAAAGCTGAGGTATTGCTTGTTGATATCTGCCTAGTCTGCCGGCTTCCAATGTCTTCAGCCAAGAGCGTATCGGGGACTTCATTGCCTTTATCTTTATTCTTTTTTGCAATAGTTTTGCCCGCAGCCTGGGCCGCAGCAAGCCGCTCGAGCCTTTTTTCCCTTCTCAGCTCACGCCACTCATTAAGGTGAATGCGAAAATTAGAGGCAGCAAGCTCGAAGTGGCTGAATAGCCATCTAAAGGAAAAATTGGAAATCTCCAGAAGCGCAATTAAGAGAATGGCTGAAAGCACAACAACCGTACCGGTGATGCCGATCAGCTTTGATAACAAAAAGGGCAATATTCCCCCAACAGCTCCACCAAACTCAGGCCGCAGCAGATATGCAAGGCCGGCAATCGAAATCAAAAAGATCAAATATGCAAGAGTGCGAAAGCGCAAAAGCTTAAGGTCATTAAGTGTATAAATCCTCCAGGCTGCCACAGCAATCAACGCCGGGATGAAAAACGCTATCCATCCAAATGCTGCAATCAAAATAGCGGAAACATTGGCTCCAAGCACACCAATCCAGTTTTTCACCGGAGACGTGGCATCAAAACCCGTAGAAAGAAGTGAGCGGTCCTGCGGATTAAAACTTATTAAACAAAGGAAAACCAGTACGGCAATTGCCACCAGAAGAACGGCTGCTATTTCCGCCTTGCGCGAGCGAATTTCCTTTTTTTGATGGTCCAAAAGGGCAGAACCATCAGCAAGGCAATAATTAATCGCTTCATCGCTGTAAATGGTTTTGCATTTTGGACAGATCTTCATCAGTACAATTTTACCCGGAATTTTAGTTGATAGCCCACCGGATTGGCACTATCGGCTGATTTTTAATTCAATCCTGATATCATTCGATGAATTAAAGCAGATCGAGCCCGCGAATGAGCGTTATATGAAAAATTTGATTTGCAGCAGGCAATAAAAATTCAGCAAATTATTTTAGCAACAAGCACTGCCTGAAATAACATATTTTTTCGATTTTTGGATCAGGCATTTTTACCCTTCTTTTTATAAAGCAGATAGGCCTGAATAAAAGCGTCTATCTGGCCATCGAGCACGGCCTCAACATCTGTTTCTTCATATTTTGTCCTTGTATCTTTAACTAGCCGATAAGGATGCAGAACATAGTTTCTGATTTGCGAACCGAATGAGATGTCCATTTTGGCCGCTTCGAGACTTTCTGTTTCCTTGCGGCGTTTTTCCAGTTCAAGCTCATATAGCTTGGAGCGGAGAACCTGCATAGCAACCATTCTGTTCTGAATCTGCGAGCGTTGATTTTGGCAGGTTACCACGATACCCGTTGGTAAATGGGTAATACGCACTGCACTATCAGTTACGTTGACGTGCTGTCCGCCTGCGCCAGATGAGCGGTAGGTGTCAATACGCAGATCTTTTTCCTGTATATCAATCTCTATTTGATCATCTATCTCTGGCGAAACAAAAAACGAAGCAAAAGAAGTCTCTCGGCTGCCGCCTGCATTGAATGGGGAAATCCTGACCAAACGGTGAACTCCTGCCTCGGCAGAAAGCAGTCCGTAGGCAAATTCGCCCTCGATGCGAAATGTTGCTGATTTTATCCCGGCCTCGGCTCCAGGCTGTTCGTCCAGAATCTCTACACGGAAGCCTTTGCGTTCGGCCCAACGGATGTACATCCTAAGCAGCATCGAGGCAAAATCCTGAGCATCAGTGCCGCCGGCGCCAGCCTGTATGGAGCAAATAGCATTGTTTGCATCGTTTTCTCCGGACAGAAGCGCCTCAACTTCAGCCTCGGTTACCTCTTTTTCGAGATTTTTAATTAAATTGGCAAGCTCACGAGAAGATTCGATGTCGCTTTCTGAAAACTCAAACAGTACTTCTGCATCAGAGAGGGCAGTTTCAAACTTTTTTTGCCTATCGAGTGCCTTCTCTATGCGGCTTCTTTTTTGGACTGCCGCTTTTGCAGCTTCGGGATCGTCCCAAAAGCCCTGGCTCGAGATCTGCTTTTCCAATTCCTCCAATTCTTTTTGTCTGGCTTGCGGGTCAAAGAAACCTCCCTAGCTGAGAGATTTTCTCACTCAGCAAATTGTATTTTTCCCTAAGTTCTACCAAATCAGTTGCAATAGTCATATTCTGTGAAGCCTATAATATTTTTAAACTTTTTTTATTTTGAAAAAAAATTTTAGTAAAGTTTGAATTTTTTTAGCCGTTATACTTTAGGGCAATTCAGTTGAGGTTTTGATATTCAAGATCCTGCCTTTGCGGAAAGCAAGAGAGCCAATCAGAACAGAAATCAAGCAGCACATCCAGGCAAACCAATCACCAAATGCCACATAAAGTGTTGTAGCTTTACCTATACCTTTAACTGGCCAAATCTTCAGGCCTTCTGAATAGGCCGGTAAGGCCTCAGAAACAGTGCCATCTGAAGAAATAATTGCTGTTATGCCAACATTGGTTGCCCTGATCAAAGGCCTTTTAGTTTCAACAGCCCGGAAAACTGCATTTGCAAGGTGTTGGCGTAAAACCGGAGTTTGCCCAAGGTAACCATCGTTTGTCATCTCAACTAAAAAATCAGCTCCATTTTTGGCATACTCTCTTGATAAAAGGCCAAAGTGCGATTCAAAACAGATCATTACTGCGAACTTTTCAAAGCCGAGATTGAAAATGTCGAATTCACTCCCGTAAGCGAAACTACCCACAAATGCAGGCAAAATTCCCTCAAAGGGGAAAGGAACTGCCTCACCAAACGGCAATAGGTGAATCTTATCATACTGGCCGGCCAATTTGCCCTCAGGTGAAATTAAAATAGCTGAATTGAATTTTCGGACATCTCCTGGCGAGGGTTCTGCCGAATTAAGCAGAAGCCAGGAATCAAGCTCAATCGCCAGTTGATTTAACTCGGCCTGAAACAGCAGATCATCACTGTAAGCATAGTTCATTGGCGATTCGGGAAATATAATCAATCTTGCAGTTGGGCCGGCCGGTCTTCCCTCATTAGCTCGAGCTTTTGGTTCATTTGACTGCCTGATTTGATTTACGGCCTGCCTAGCCATCTCAAATTGCCTCTCTTTGAGTCTTTCCCATTTGGCTTCATCCAGTCCGCTGGCCGGAACATTTGGCTGGATGGCAGCTACTACCACCTGCGAAAAGCTTTTGTCAGAAACTTCCTTTTCCGTTGAATTTATCTGAAAAAAATGAGCAGAAAAATAAATCAAGAAATAAAGAAAGCAAAAGCCGACAATGGCTTTCTCAAACAAGGTTATAAAGGGTTTTTTACGGTCTGCAGCAGTGTCCGGTACTCCTTTTCCTCTAATCCTTTGACTTAACCTGATTATGACGTACGAAAGCATTGAATTGGCAAGCAGGATAGAAAAACTCACAGAATAAATGCCGGTCCAGGCGGCAGACGCAATCAGCTTTGGATAGAAAGCCTGAGAATAGGCTATTGCGTTCCAATTGTTGCCGGTCAGCCAAAACCTTGCGAATTCCAATGCCGTCCAAAAAAAGGGCGCGGCAAAGATGCCTGCCGGACCCGTAGTGTCAATAACCTTTTTTAAAATTGCGGCAAAAACTGCGGGGAAAATTGCCACAATCCCTGCAGCAGTCACTAAAAGTAAATAGGCAAGAAGCGGAGGAAAACCTGCGTAGTGAATAGGTGCAAAGGTAAGCCACCAGCAGGTTCCGCCAAAATAGGCCAGGCCAAACAGCCAGCCTGAAATTATCGAAGTAAGAATTCCTTTTGTTTTGAATAAAGAGATAAAAAGCGGGACTAAGGCTATCCAGGCAAAAAAAGATAAATCAAAATCCGGAAAAGAAACTACAACCAGGAGCCCTGAAACTAGCGAAGCAATCAGTGAGACAAAAAGATTTTTACCCCGAATGGAATTTTTTTCCATATCGGTCAGTTTAACAAACTATCTGGTCCGGAAGGGAAATCTTGGTCGGGCAAATTGACCTATTGCACCATTTCCTACACAAATTTTGTCACGATTGATTGACGAATTTTGTCATTGAAAGAGTTGTTAAGCCGGATTATTCATTCAATATGAAAGAGAGCCTGTGTAAAGGATTTGCGGATGATTCAATTTGAATTAAATCACTCCAAATTGCTTAATTACAATAATTTAGGCTATAAAGCAGGCGAGCCCGGCCTTGTTTTCGGCCGGGCTCGTAAAGGAAGGACAACTGAAGGAACGCTCGGAAGGATACCAAGCACAGTGGCAAACCGCGCTCGGAGAAGTGTTGGCGGCGGGGTCTTGATAAATATCATC
>DATLZX010000093.1:0-4421 GCA_035573795.1 Pyrinomonadaceae bacterium
TGCCGGAGCATTCAATGCAAACGTTATAAAGGCCGCTCAGAGCTTTATAAATGAATCGGCCGGTAAGGAGCTTGAGCTGATTCCGGTTGGGCGAAAAGGCAGGGATTACTTCAAAAGGCGTGGGGTCAAATTTGCCAATGAGTATATCGGACTGACTGCCCGCGGCACGGCTAATTACAATGACGCCGTAGAGATAGCGAAAGACGTTATCATGCGTTTTACGGAAGATACTGAAATTGACAAAGTGTTTCTTGTCTATACCGAATTCAAAACAGTTCTTACCCAACGGCCGGTCGTAGAGCAGCTTTTGCCAATCCGCCAAAAAAGCGAGGGAGAAGCAGACATAAAGGCGGACTATATTTACGAGCAGCCTGTTACGGAAATATTCGAGGAACTCTTGCCGCGACAGGTCGAAACCCAGATTTATCGTGCGATGCTTGAATCGGTCGCTTCATTCTTCGGCTCGCAGATGACGGCAATGGACTCAGCAACAAAAAATGCCGGGGAGCTGATAGATACGCTTACACTGAATATGAACCGAATACGCCAGGCAGCAATTACCAAAGAAATTATCGAGGTGGTTTCCGGCGCATCGGCACTGTAGAGAATAAGTCGGAATTACTTAAATATTTCCAATCGTTGAATCAGGGCCTGCCCTTTCAGAAAAATCGGGCAGGCTCGTTTTTTTTAAATAATCGCTCGAAGCCAGGCTTAAATCTTTGGTGAATAGAATTAAACCTCTCTTGCTTTCTTTAAAATAATCCTACAAAAGCGAGCAGCCAGATTAAATCTTGAAATAAATGCGCTTTTCGCATATTCTTGGCGTTGATTTATCAAAAACCACTATTTTGGAGGGAGAGTCAAATGACTTTTACGATTGGAGCATTGTTAATGCTAATCTGCATAGTCTGGTTCGTGGTTTTGAGTGTTCAAAGGGGGCAAAGCACCGGTGAAAAAGTTGTTTGGGTAATTGTCAACCTTCTTTTTCAGCCAATTGCCGGTATCATCTTCTTTTTGATAAAGAAAGATGGTTTACTACCGATGATACTTGGCATAATCGGGACAGTAATCTACGGTTATGGTTGGTTTACCTCAATCGGTGAGGTAATGAATCAGGTAAGGTAAAACCGCCCTGACCTGGAAAAAGTAAACATAAAAAGCCAGCTCAACATAGAAGCGAGCACACTTTTTTGCCCCAAACTTGAAAGACGATACAGCAATACACAAAAAAAGAGAGATATCTCACCTCAAACAACAGAGCCAAACAGTAACTGAAGCCTTTATTCAAAAAAGCGTAAGAGCCGAAGACGAAAAGGCTTCTACTGGTTGGCTCTGGAAGTTTGCGCCATTAGTTCTTTGGACTGCATTTGTCTTGCTGCTTGGTACGGGCATCGGCGCAATGAACCAGACATCTAAGATAATACGTCCTTTGCTCGAATGGCTGTTTCCTGCGGCCACTCCTGATTGGCTTGACCTTATCCACTCTATTATCCGTAAATGCGCGCACGCTGCAGAGTATGGCGTTCTGGCAATTTTGGCTTGGCGCGCTTTTGATAAAAGACTTAGGGCGATAAGCGTACTCTCATTCGTAGCATTGGTGGCCGCAGCCGACGAACTCAATCAAAGCTTTAATTCATTGCGGACAGCGTCTCAATATGACGTTTTATTGGACATCGGCGGCGGAGCAGCGGCAATATGCTTTCTGCTACTATTGAGCTACCTGGCAAAGGCTCTCAAACGGCAAAAATGACAATCTGCTAAATCCTATGAAATAGGCGACTTACAGTCTTAAGCCAGAAATAACTCTTTCTAAATTACGAACTTTGTGGCATATTCATCGTAATGCAGAAGTGTGGGGGGCTGATTATTTGAAATGAGTATAATGGATAAAATTACTGAAGCTGCGAAAAATCAGTTTATTGAAGTAATAGAATGGCTCGATGATTCGCAATCAACGCTTGTTTACCGCTTTCCGGTTTATCAGCAGGAGATTAAAAATGGAGCGCAGTTGATTGTCAGAGAATCGCAGGCTGCCGTTTTTGTCTATGAAGGACAGGTTGCCGATACTTTTCAACCTGGGCGATACACGATTGATGGCGGCAATACTCCGATTTTGTCAAAGCTGGGAGCTTGGAAATACGGATTCAACTCACCGATGAAATCGGAAGTTTACTTTGTCAATACAAAGCAATTTACGGATATGAAGTGGGGTACTTCGAATCCGATAATGCTGCGCGACAGTGATTTTGGAGTTGTAAGGCTCAGGGCATTTGGAGCGTACAGTCTGCGTGTTGCTGATCCGGCACAGTTTATCCGCCAGATTGCCGGAACAAATGCCGCCTTTCAGACTGATGACCTCGAAGGGCAGCTTAAGCGTGCCATCGTTACTGAATTTTCTGATGCCATTGGAGAGCTCAAAATACCGGCTTTGGATCTTGCCGCACAGTACAAGGAGCTGTCTGATGCGATTCGGCAGAAAATAAACCAGGATTTTTCCGGCTACGGATTAGAGGTAACTAAATTCTACATCGAGAATATCTCAGTACCGCCTGAGGTTGAAGCGGCTCTTGATAAGAGGGCTTCAATGGGGGCATTGGGCGACCCGCAGCGGTATATGCAATTTCAGGCAGCAGACGCCATGCGTGATGCGGCGCAAAATGAAGGCGGCGGAGCAGGGCTTGGTGCCGGGCTTGGGGCCGGCTTCGCGCTTGGCAACCAAATGGCAAATGCTTTTGGCGCAAATCAAGCTGGCACTCAGCAGCCCGCAGCGGCGATACAAGCGGTAAGCTGCCCTAGCTGCGGCAAGCAAAACAGCCCCACAGCTAAATTCTGTGCTGACTGCGGCAGCAAAATGCAGGCAGCGGAAATACCCTGTGTAAAATGCGGCGCAAAATTAAGAGAGGGCGCAAAGTTTTGCTCAGAATGCGGCGCCCTTCAGGAAAAGCAAAAATGTCCCGGCTGCCAAGCGGAATTCACTCCCGGTAGTAAATTCTGCGCTGAGTGCGGCACCAAGTTGGACTAGGCAATTTTCTCCGGTTCGAAGATTTTAAAGCCGTTGAACACAAAACGCATAGAGTTAGCTTTACTGCAAAGCGTTGATTTTGTTGGCGGCACATAAATTCGAGCTTTTGTGCAGAATGGTAACTGCACGTAAATCTCATCCAGACCGAAGGCATAGGCAATTGTTAGGCAAATAATAATTTATTTACCCTGATTGCTTATGCTTTTTTCCTCCGGTGCAGCAAGCCTTAAGAAGCAGACATTGTTATTTTTTGTCTGGTCATCAGTAAATGAGATTATTGCCAACATTATGTTTTCGCCAGACTCCTTTTTTGTGTAAAGGCACACGGCGCCGATAGACTGCATTCCCTCAAGATCGGACAGGCAACCGCCTTCTTTATCATTTACTTTCCAATTACCGAATTGAGACATTTTGTCGGCGGAGTAAAAGGCCTTTATATCGTTTGCGGAAGCTTTGGTTGAAAAAATTATCCAATCTCCCTTAACGGGTGTTTTATCCTCGCCTTCTTTATTGAGGCGATAAAGATTGTTCAGAATAAACTTGAATGCAAGTTTAATCGGAAGCGGCGGCTCTAGGTTAGATGGCTCCAATCCATCCATTTTCGGTACATCCGGCCAAAGTGAAGTAGCCCGTCCCATATCATCGCCAGTTGCAATTTTATCTATTCCCTTTTCTATGCCTTTTTCAGCAAGGCTGCAGGAAATTACAACAGCCAGAAGTACTGTGCAGGCTGCAAGGGCTGTCAAGTATCTGGTCATAAATGAAGCCTCCCGAATTATTTTGTAATAAAATTTAGCTTTTGACGATAGAAAGTTTTAAAATTCGAATGAATATTTGCCTTTTCCGGCCGATAATTGCCCGGAAGACAATCGTTTTACAATAGCAAATGGGCAATGGTTTTCTATCAGCAGAGTTTTATAAGATTAAACCTACGAAAATAAAGATTGAAAGAGGAGCTATCAAAAGATGCCGTTCGCAATTGAGTTATTAGAGGTTCTACGTTGTCCGAAATGCAAATCAGAGCTTACGCTTAAATCGGATGAGAGCGGATTGAAATGCAATAATCAGCAATGCCGGTTGGTATACCCGATAATTGACGATATACCGGTTATGCTGATAGATGAAGCAAAGGTAGAGGATGAAGTAGAAAAGGCGTAACCGAGAAAAGCATAAACCGTTGAAAATCAGAGCTTTGGGGCTGGAAGCCTTCAGAACAGTTCCTGCTCTGAACTATTACAAGTAAAAAGATTTGTTTTTCAGGTCGGATTTTAATTCAGGTAAATAATAATCAGATAAGAGCGGAGCGTCTTGTTTCAAAAGTGTAATGCGGTGTTGTGAAGTTGTGCTTCTGCCTTTTGTTAATCCCCGCATTTTGTCAGCATTGATCTTAACCAGCCAT
>DATLZX010000094.1:0-2594 GCA_035573795.1 Pyrinomonadaceae bacterium
ATGAGATTAAAACTTTACCAGGTGGATGCTTTTACCAAAGAGCTTTTCAAGGGAAATCCGGCTGCGGTGTGCCCCCTTGACGAGTGGCTTTCTGCAGATCTGATGCAGAAAATTGCTGCCGAAAACAATCTGTCAGAAACAGCCTTTTTCGTTGAAAACAATGGCGGCTATGAGATTCGCTGGTTTACTCCGCAAAGTGAGATTGACCTTTGCGGGCATGCTACCCTGGCCAGCGCTTTTGTTATTTTCGAAGTGCTGAAAGCTAGTAATGGTAATACGTTGTTATTCAAATCGCATATCAGCGGAGATTTGCATGTTGCAAAAGACGATACACTGATAGTGCTCGACTTCCCATCAAGGAAGCCAGAGGCATGCAGCCCTCCGCAAGAACTTATTACCGCTATCGGCCGTCAGCCTATTGAGTCGTTAAAATCTCGTGATTATGTATTTGTCTATGAAAGCGAGCGCGATATAGACGAAATAAAGCCCGACTTTAATTTGATAGCTGCTGCAAGCGATCAGAGCGTGATCATTACGGCAAAAGGCGATTCAGCGGATTTTGTTTCGCGGTTTTTTGCGCCTGGCATTTCGATAAATGAAGACCCTGTAACCGGGTCTGCCCACTGCAGCCTGATTCCATTCTGGGCAGAAAGGCTCGGTAAAAACAAGCTTTTTGCCAGGCAAAAGTCAGAAAGAGGCGGTGAACTTTTTTGTGAGCTTGCAGGCAGCAGGGTAAAAATCGGCGGAAATGCCGTGCTTTATATGGAGGGGGAAATCAATGTCGGGACAGAAAAAAGCAAAATCACCATTGCTTGATGAAATCGAAATTGATTTTGCCCGGCCCGATGATGCAGCGGAAATTTCACGCTTACTGGCCGTGAGCTTTGCACCAGTTAAGGACGTTTACACTGATGAGGCTTTTGCACATACAACGCCGTCGGCCGAAGTAATCTCAGGCAGATTTGGAGAAGGCCCGATTTGGGTCGCAAGGCTTAATGGCCAAATTGTCGGAACAGTCTCAGGAGTGCCTGAAACGCAGAGATATTACGTGCGAAGTATGGCGGTTGATCCAAAATATCAAGGTTTTGGCATCGGTAAAAAATTGCTCAAGGCGCTCGAGGCAGACGCAGAAAGCAGAGGTTATAAAGTGATTTATCTTTATACAACCTATTCACTTCAATCGGCAGTAAAACTTTACAAAAGCTGTGGATACCAATGGGTTCGCGATACAGCCGAAGAAGAGTTTTATGGAACTGCCGGTGTAGAGATGGAAAAGAAGATTGGAAAATGAGCAATCAAAATTCCAGGATTCAAATTATGGAATTATAGTCCGAAAAAAAACGAATTTCAGTTCAGGAGAAAAAGTTTTTTTAACTAGTCAGTGGATTAGATTAAACGGATTAAAAAAACGATTAAGAACAGATATTAAGAATAAAGAAGTCGAGTCGCAAAAATGGTTTTATTGGAAATAAAAAATTTACATGCAGGTATTGATGGCAAAGAGATACTTCGCGGGTTGAATTTAAGGGTTGACCGCGGCGAGGTTCATGCGATTATGGGACCGAATGGTTCGGGGAAATCAACGCTTTCCAAAGTGCTTGCCGGGCATCCAAGTTACGAGGTAACGGCCGGCGAAGTAATTTACGACGGCGAAAATCTGCTGGAACTCGAGCCGGACGAAAGGGCGCGAAGGGGTGTTTTTATGGCGTTTCAGTATCCGGTGGAGGTTCCGGGAGTTTCAAATGCTCAGTTTCTTCGGTTGGCCTATAACGAAAGGCAAAAAGCATTGGGCCTTGATGAATTGGATCCACTGGAATTCAATGATTATCTTAGGGAAAAAGCCAAGATCGTCGAAATGGATTCATCTTTTTTCAAAAGATCTGTCAATGAGGGATTTTCCGGCGGTGAGAAAAAGCGAAATGAAATCCTGCAGATGGCCGTCCTCCAACCTGTCCTGTCGATACTGGATGAAACCGATTCCGGACTTGATATAGACGCACTGCGCATTGTGGCAGAGGGTGTTAATAAATTACGCAATGAAAACAATGCAATCATTCTGGTTACGCATTACCAGAGGCTTCTGAATTACATAGAACCGGATTATGTACACGTCCTGGCAGAGGGCAAAATAGTCAAAGAGGGCGGTAAAGGGCTTGCCATCGAGCTGGAAGAAAAAGGTTACGATTGGGTGAGGTCAGCACAAGCAAAATGAAGGCGATTGAAAAAATGCAAAATCCGGATTTGATTACAAAGCTCGAGAAAAAGCTCGCCGAGTTGGAAGTTTCCGAAGCGAAAAAAATCAGGCTCGAGGCATTATCTGCATTTGCTGAAATGGGCTTTCCGCACCCGAGGCTCGAGGATTGGAAATATACGAACGTCCTGCAGACGGTAAGCCATCCATGGAGAATCGAGCTCAACGGCAGCAGGGAATTGTCCGAAAAAGACCTGGCAGGCTTTGATTACAGAAAAAATGGGTTTCTCGCATTGAATCTTTCAGCTGGCTCGATAAATTTTTTCACCATAGGAAATAAACCCGATGACACTCTCCTGCTAGATTTCGAGGCAGAAGAGGACTGTCTGCTTTGCCCACACAC
>DATLZX010000095.1:0-5271 GCA_035573795.1 Pyrinomonadaceae bacterium
CGAACGAGTCGGCGTGAAGATGAAGGGCATCCTTAACCAATACGACAAGGATCCGCTGCCATCGGATCCGCGTTCGGTCCGCTGGAAAAACACTGCCCAATGGTGCCGTAATACCCTTGTGCGCGAAGGTCTAATGAAAAATGATTCCCCCTTCGGTATTTGGGAGATCTCCGAGGCAGGACGGAAGTGGTTGAAGAATGAAAGCCCGCATTAGAGAAGTACTCAACCGTGCTGTGTCTGCGATGCTGGCTGCCATTGACGTGTACAACAAGCCCGATTTCTGTTATCGGGAAGAGATTCATTAGCAACATCATCGAGGCTGTTATCAACCAGAGCGAGAAGATCAAGGAATTGAAGAAGAAAGCCAGGGAAGGAGAACTGACGGCGAAGGAAAAGAAGGAGCTCACCGACGAGGAGAAGGAGTACAAATCGAAGCGCAAGCAGATCCAGGAGAAGCTTATCAAGTTCGCTACGCGCATCCCGGCCTTTATGTACCTGACCGACTTTCGCGAAAATACATTGCAGGACGTCATCACCAAACTGGAGCCTGAACTTTTCCTCGCAGTCACCGGCCTGACAGTGGATGATTTCAATCTGCTCGTTACGCTGAAAGTCTTCAATACCGAGCAGATGAACCAGGCTGTATTCGCTTTCCGCCGCTATGAAGACGCCTCGCTCCGCTACGCGGGCATCGACAGCCATCCTAACCTGACTCAATACGGCCTCTACGACACCGTCGTGGCAAAAGAACATTGAAAATAATCAACAAAGTATCATAATTATTAAGCACAGCATTTTTTACTTTTCAACTATTTTTTTGGAAAGTAAAAAGTGCAATGCAGTAATTGATAAAACATTCAACGCACATTGCGAAAAAACAACAAAAATGAAACCAGGATCAATTGTCCGCTGCCGAAACCGAGAGTGGGTTTTGTTACCTTACTCTGATAGCTGTAGGAAAAATTATCGTCTGAGGCCGCTTACTGGAACAGTAGATGATGCAATTGAAGTAAATCGTGAGATCAGTAAATTAGTGGGATATGTCATCCCGAGTGAGCGTCTTGAGCCTGCAGCTTTCCCATTGCCCACAGAAAATGACATTTCGAATGCAATTAGAGCTAATCTGCTTTGGCATGCTGCAAGGCTCACTTTACGTGAGGGCGCTTCACCTATGCGTTCTTTGGGGCGTATTTCCATCCGTCCAAGGGTTTATCAATTTGTTCCATTACTGATGGCATTACGCCAAAATCCAGTCAGGCTTTTGATTGCAGACGATGTAGGTGTCGGAAAAACGATTGAAGCTTTGCTCATTGCCCGGGAACTGTGGGAGAGAGGCGAAATCAAACGTATATGTGTCCTTTGTCCACCTTATCTTTGTGATCAATGGAAAGAGGAATTGACGCAAAAATTCAATCTCGATGCCGTGATCATCCGGCCGGGCACTCTTGGTCAATTAGAACGTGATAAACCCGCAAACCGCTCAGTTTATGAGCATTATCCAGTGCATGTAGTCAGTATTGATTGGGTAAAAAGCGAGCGTAATCGTGCGCAGTTCTTACAATTCTGTCCGGAGTTCGTAATTGTAGATGAAGCACATGGTGCCGCCCCGGCAAATATTCAAGTTCAACAGGAACGTTACAATCTGGTCAAAGCTCTTTCAGAAAAACCAGAAAGGCATTTAATCCTCTTAACGGCAACCCCACATAGTGGCGTACCGGAAACATTTCGTTCGCTTCTCTCCTTTCTTCGCAAAGAATTCGAACAATGGGACATGTCGAATCTTTCCAATAAACAATACGAAGAACTTGCAAAACACTTTGTACTTAGAACACGTGAAAACATTCTGAAAGAATGGGAAGGAGAACATTGCTTTCCGGAGCGGGAAAGGAAAGATGAAGTGTATTCGCTGAGTCCGGAATATAAGCAGCTCTATCAAAAAGTCTTTGATTATTGCAAAAGCATAATACTGGAAGGGGAAAAACAGAATAACCACAATCAGAGAATTCGATATTGGAATGCGCTATCTTTATTGCGTTGTGTGATGTCGAGCCCGGATGCAGCACTTGCCGCTTTACAAAAAAGGAGTAAGGAGTCTTTAGATGAAACTGATGAAACCTATCTAGCAGATCTAGCAGGCAGGACGCTTGACTCTAACGAAGACATCAGTGATGAGATAGCCGCAAATCTCAGCTCTTTAGATAACAAACAGGTAGCCCAATCAGACAGCAAAAAGCTCAGGGAACTTATTAAATTAGCCCAACACGTCCGTGAAAATAATAAGGACACCAAAGCCACAAATTGCTTAAAGCTGATAAAAAAACTGCTCAAAGATGGTTTTGCACCAATCATTTGGTGTCATTTTGTTACAACGGCAGAGTATCTTGCCGAATTTATTCGTGAAGCAATACCGGATGCTCAGGTTGTCTGTGTAACCGGACGCCAAAGCGATGATGAAAGGAAAGAAAGGATAAATCAGATAGATGTACAAAAGCAAAGAATCCTTGTAGCAACCGACTGTTTGTCTGAAGGGATCAACCTGCAGAATATTTTCACTGCTGCGATTCACTACGATTTGCCGTGGAACCCGAATCGTCTCGAGCAGCGCGAGGGCCGAATTGATCGCTATGGCCAGTCTGCAAGTAAGGTGATCACTTATCGTTATTACAGCTCAGACAATGCTGTTGATGGTGTTGTGATTGATGTACTGCTCAATAAAGCGCGCGAGATCAGAAAGACTCTCGGTACCCATGTACCGGTCCCGCAAGAAAGTGAGAATGTATTGCAGGTCATATTAAAAGCTGTTTTTTTACGTGGCGAAATTTCCAGAAACCCAGTGCAGCTATCTTTGGGTTTTGAGTTAGATGAGGTCAAGGATTTTCATAACCAATTGGATTCCTTGGTCAAGAGTGAAAAAAATTTACGCGACCGCTTTGCTCAAATAGCCATTAAACCCAATGAAGTTAGGCAAGAGCTTGAAGCCGCTGACAAGGTGCTTGGAGATCCCGATGCAGTGCGTGAATTCGTAATCAGCTCACTGAAAAGTATGCAAATAGGCATTGACCCCATTGAGAAACGAAAAGATGTTTATTGCATAAATACAAACGAAATCCACACTCATGACCAACTAAGCTTTTATGTCCCCGAGGGGCATAATGGCAAATGGTTTATCAGCTTTGTCTCTCCTACTCCCGAAGGTGCCGAGTATTTGGGACGTAACCATCCTTTTGTAGCTGCACTTGCACGGTTGCTTTTGGAAGACGCGCTGTACAAACATGGCGAAGCCTATGTTTCACGATGTGGAGTCATACGTACAAAATCGGTTTCAAATCAAACATATTTGCTTCTACTTCGCTGTCGCTATCTGATCATGATTTCCACGAATGAATCGGTACTTTCCGAAGAAGTGCTTGTATTAGGCTTTGTGGATCAAAAAAGTAAACATTTGAAATGGTTGAAGGAGGACGAAGCCCTCATACTGCTAAAAGATGCAAGGGCATCCTCTAACATTTCAACACAGGATAAAAAAGAATTTATCACAAAAGCCCTGAGCTTATGGCCGCAGATCCAGGCTGACCTTGAAAAATACATAAAGGAGCGTGCCGAAGAGCTTGCCAAGGCGCATAAGCGTATCCGCCGGGCGGCAAATCTGAACATAGATAAGCTGGAGGTTCAGCCACAGTTTCCACCAGATTTACTTGGAATTTTTGTGCTCTTACCACATTAACTAAAATGATGAATCAGTTTGATGCAATCCGTATTGAAGGCGGAATATTAAGTCCCGATATATTTGAGAGGCTTGAAAGTAACGATTTACCCGGCCAGCGGCCGCAGGATTTCCAAGTGTCTCAGCAGCGTAAGCTGATAGACGAAATCGCCGAGGCGTATTCTGATACTTTAAAATATTGGACTATTTTTCAGACTCGCCTTAGTAAATTGCCGGAAAAAGACACCGCAACGAGCCTGACGCGTGATTCTCTGGTAATACCGTTTCTTGGGCTGCTCGGCTATAGGCTTGAATATAACAAAACTGCTTATAAAGTTGGAGAACTTACATTATCAATCTCACACAGAGCAGGTGATAGCGAACAGGCGCCGCCAGTTCACATCGTGGGCATCCGGCAGCAGCTCGGGCGAGTGCCCGAATCAGGCCGGCCGCGGTTATCTCCGCATGCTTTGATGCAGGAATATCTTAATCGCAGCGATGCTTTATGGGGAATAGTTACTAATGGCAGCACACTGCGTCTCTTACGCGATTCTCTCAATCTAAGGCGACAGTCTTACGTCGAATTTGACCTCGAGTCCATTTTTGACGGCAATCATTTTCAGGCCTTTTCCATTCTCTTCCGCCTGCTGCACCGAACGCGTCTTCCTGAAGGCACGGATGATGCTGACCGCTGCCTGCTCGAGCAGTATTATCAGCATTCGATCGAACAGGGCAGCCGCATACGGGATAATCTTCGCGAGGGTGTCGAGGAATGCATCAAGCAGCTTGCCAATGGGCTGCTTTCGCATCCCGATAATGAAGAGCTCCGTAAAAAATTAATCGAAAGCTCAGGCAACGACTCCCTCTCGCCCGATGAATTTTACCGGCAGCTTTTACATCTGGTTTACCGTTTTCTATTTCTTCTCGTTTCGGAAGAGCGCGGCCTTATCAGTAATGATCTTACCTATCGCGATCATTACAGCATTTCACGGCTGCGCCGGCTTCAGGATAGCAGGGTTTTCCGCACCGAGGATGATGATCTGTGCTGCAGCTTGCGTGTTGTTTGGAAATTATTTTCAGATGAAAAGCTCGGCGAGCATTTAGGCGTCGCGCCGCTCAATGGCGAGCTTTTTGCGCCGATAGATATTGACCAATTTTTGATACACAACAAAAACCTGCTTGCCGCCATCGAGAACCTGACTTATTTCAAAGACAGTAGCGGTAATCGGCGGCGGGTAAACTATGCCGCGCTTGATGTCGAGGAGCTCGGCTCGGTCTATGAAAGCCTGCTAGACCTGCAGCCTTGCATAACAACAAAAAATGGAAAACTGAAATTTGAATTTGTCGGAGGGACGCAGCGCAAGAGCACCGGCTCCTATTACACGCCACAGGAATTGGTCGAACAGCTGGTAAAAAACGCTTTGGAACCGGTCATAAAAGAACGATTAGTGAGCAGCGAGCGGCGAGTGGCGAGCGGCGAGGCTTCAGAACTTACTCCAGAGGAAAAGCGTTATGTCTATAACTTCTTATCAAGACCTTCAGGTTTGGCAAAACGGGATGAATTTGGC
>DATLZX010000096.1:0-6818 GCA_035573795.1 Pyrinomonadaceae bacterium
CTCACCATTTCTGCCTGTTAATCCTTTTTGTCTGTACTCCTGAATGGTTTCAAACTTGTTGAATTCATCCTCGCCGAAGCTTTCAACACCAAGTTCAAAAACCCTAAAACAAAAAGCAAGGCCGATAATGCAGGCTACGAGCAGATAAAAAAGATGCTTATTCGAAACCTGCAATGAAAAAGCTTCAAAGTCTTGGGGTGAGATTGCAGCCGTAGTTGCCGGACGCGGCAGCAGTTGTTTACTAATAATCTCGCTTGTAGATTTGACAGCTTGGGTCATTTCAGGTCAGTCTAAAAATGAAATGGTACTACGTTCAATTGCAATAATATTGGTTTTGATTTGGCTGATCTTGTTTTTGTTAGGTAAGGGCGGATTTGTTCATGTTTTAATCCTGACTGCCACAGGCATAGCCTTTGTTGATTTATTGTATTCGATTAGGGCAAGAGAATTCGAAACCAATGAACAAAATCCCAGCTAGGATCATACCTGGCTTGAAAGCGGCTGCTCCGTACGGTTCCTTACAGCAGTACGGTAGAGCAATATAAAAGCACCCCAGACTGCCCAAAAAAGTATTGCGCCCCTTCGGATTAACGCTAGGGCAATCCCAATAGTGGCCGTATAGCCCAGCGTGTTCAAAATCATGGCATTTCCACCTTCATAAACTCCAACGGTTCCCGGTACGAAACTGAATGCAAAGTTAATGACTTTTGTAAGCGATTCGATGATGTAGGAGTTTACAAAAGTTGGGCGAACGCCAAGCAGGTGCAAGCCAGTGTAAACCTCAGTAACGCTGATGGCGTGCGTTACCAATCCAATACCAAGCAGGGAATAAAACGTCCCAGGTCTTTTGAAATAGACATCGAAAACGTTGGTTTCGATTTCGAGGACGTGCCGACGTTGTCTGGATAAAAAGGCCGGGAGTAGTCCGCGGTTATCCAACCGTTTCAAAACAAAGCTTAAAGGCTTTATGTTGTATTTGACGAGTAGGAAAAGCCCCAAAAGCATCAATGCAATCGCACCAAAAACCAGAATCAATGCATATTTCAAAGAGCCAGTGCCAATGCCGAATTTGAGTATCAAAAGGCCGATACCTGTAAGTATCACAAAACCTACCGAAAGATAATACAAGATATCGTCAATGATTACTGCAGATGCACTGTGTGCAAGCGTCAAGCGGTTTTTCATCAATGCGACTTTAGTGGCATCGCCAAGAAATGGACCTGTAAAGGTGAGAATGCTGACAGTTTCGCCAGCCAGCCTAGCAGCCAAAACGCTTCGGAACGAAATCGTCCTATGCTTGCTGTCTATTGCAAGGTAAATACAAAGTGCTCGTAAAACGTGCCTAGAAAAATTAATCAGGACTATTAGAAGAAATCCCCACCCAATTGATGAAATGGTTTGGGCAACGGATTCTGCACCAAGTGAATAAATAAGGTAAACCAGCAATGCTAAGCCGCCCAGAAAAATAAAGATTTGAGCGGCGTAAGCTGAATTGCGAACCTTGTTATTGCCTGATTTTGCTGAAGTACTATTGATTAAATCGTCTTTGACTAGCTTTTCTTCGTTAAACATTAAAAATATAAAAAAGTAAATAAAATGTTAATAATAACTAGCTTTCAAGTTAACAAAATCAAGGGCAGATTGTCTATCTCGTAAATCAGAAATGAAAGGCGATGTATTCCAAGAGGTTTTGAAAAAGGGATCGGTTAAAAAAAGCTGCGGGCTGCAATTGCTGCCTGTTGCTAAGAAAAAAGTAAATTTGGTGATATTACTACTACTTGAGGCTTTCTGCTATTTTGAATAGCTGTTTCTCAATCGGGTTTTCGATCTTCAGGTGTATCGCCCGGCGTTTTCGTTCCAAAAGTACATTGAAATCTCCCAATGCCTGAGCATTTTTCACGACTGAAAAAGTGAATTTACGATTTGGGATTTCGAGGTCATCCTGATCATCTGCAGTTATCTGAAGAAAAACGCCGCTGTTAGGGCCGCCCTTGTGGGCCTGTCCCGTTGAGTGCAGAAATCGCGGCCCGAATCCAAGTGTTACTGGCCGATGTGTTAAACGCACAATTGCCTGACGTAGGCCCTCGAGAGCCTTTAAGTTAACCTCACTCATCTCCAGATAGGCAAGTATGGCAATATAGTCTCCGGCATCAGCCCGTTTAAGATGAGACCTGATCCAATCATAAACTGTTGGATTGGCACTACCAGTCTCATCTCTTGTCATATCAGAATTTATTGCGTCCCGGTTAGCTTGGTCAGTAAATAGGGAAATACCGCTGTCGGAAATTATTGGTTTTGGTAAATCTAGTTTACCGGAAGTTTCGTACTTATCGGTAATTTTCCTTGCAGCTATTTTAGCTGATTCGACATCGGGTTGATCAAAGGGATTTATACCCATAATTGCACCGGCCACAGCAGTTGCAAATTCCCAGCGGAAAAATTCCTGTACGATGTGTTCGCGCGATTCAAGCTTTATCCTCAAGACAGGATGGCCAAATGTCTCAAGCTTTGTAAGCAAATTGTTGAGAGGCTGATCATCGCTTTCGCCGGTTATGGCAAGGTGGACAAACACTCTATCAGTAGAATAGTTTTCGGGTAGATCCAGAGGCTCATTTGCAATAGGAATAATTGCCATCTGGTTCTTTCCTGTGCTTTCAGCAATTAGCTGCTCTAGCCATGCAGAAAAGTCTGTAATTGCCCCATTGGAAAAAATGGTCAGTTTATCACGGCCCTGTTTTTGCAGGATGCCCAATATGATTCCAAGCAATGCTGCCGGATTTTCTCCTGCATCGGCACGCTGGCAAATTTGTGCCATCTGGCGGGCCCGATCAAGCAGCCTTGAAATGTCGAAACCAATTATTGCCGCCGGCACTAAGCCGAAGGCAGAAAGAGCCGAGAAGCGGCCTCCTACAGTGGGCTGGCCATGAAAAACTCTTAAAAATCCAAATTCCGACGCTTCTTTTTCCAATTGCGAGCCTGGGTCGGTAATTGCGATAAACTGCTTTGATGCATTGCCACCTGCAATCTGAGAGACCTTTTTAAGAAAATACTGCATCAGGCAATTCGGCTCGAGTGTGGAGCCCGACTTGCTTGAAACAATAAAGAGCGTTTTAGATAAATCCAGCTCTTTCTCCAAACTGACTATTGCAGCTGGGACTGTTGAATCCAGAATATGGAAATTTCGCTTATTTATCACACTAGCATAAACTTCAGGAGCTAAAGATGAGCCCCCCATGCCTAATAGAACAGTTGTTTCAAAACCACGCTCAGAAACCTCTTTGGCAAATTTTTGATATTCAGCAATATTTTGAGATTCGGTTTCTGGAAGATTGAGCCAGCCGAGCCAATTTTCTTCTCCGGAATTAGTCCAGATATTTGCATCTCGATTCCAGATCGAGGAGATTTTATGCGAAGCTGACCAGGCGGCTATTTCATTTCGAACGGCAGATTCTGCTTCGGGTGGTAAGCTGATGCTGATTTCATTCATAAAATTTCTAAAGAAAAGTGCAAAAGAATTTTTTTATTTATCTGCTTGCGCTAGCCAGTCCATAAAAAGTTTTTGCTGAAGAAAAAAATCATTTGTTACCGGTCGGCTGCGAAACATGGGAGATTTAAAGAAAACCGAAAGCTCCTCGACCACTCCTGAAATTTTTTGGCTTGCCGCCAAGGCGAGACAGCGCGCTACCTCAATAGCCAATGGTGCAGCTAGAATGGAATCGCGACAAAGAAAGTTTACCTTGATCTGCATCGGCTGCCCTAGAAAGCCGGTTATATCAATATTGTCCCAGGCTTCCTTGTTATCACCGCGCGGGCGATAGTATCTTATGTCAACAATATGATCTTCAACATGGTAACCTAAAATTTCATCCAAAACGCTTTCTTTGGTTTTCAGTTTTGACTGAAGTGCGTTTTCATCCGATAGAGCAAGCCCGTCACGATTCCCCAATATGTTTGTTGAGTACCACCCGTCAACGTGCAGTGCACGGTCACGCAATGCAGGTGCGATTACGGTTTTCAAAAAAGTTTGGCCGGTTTTGCCATCCTTGCCCGCTATCGGAACATTATTTACCGCCGCAAGGAGTTTAAGAGCTTCGAGGTCAGCAGCAATCGAAGGAGTAAAGTTTGCATAGGGCACGCCTTCTTTGATTGCAGCATATGCAAAGAGCATTGCCGGTGAGATTGCAGCAGAATTTTCCGTAATAGCTGCTTCAAATACTTCAGGGCTTTTTAAGTCATCCGGAGCGTAAGAATTTATTCGCTCGGTCGAGGCAAGGTTCAGAACAACAAGTTGGCCTGTCCGGTTTGAAAAATCCCTGATATTGTTTCTGATTGTTTTGCTTAATTCAGCGAGCGTGCTGTGCAATATGTTATTACCGTTTTGCAACGGGGAATAATTTGAATTTACAGGAGCCGGAAGCGGACTAATTTTTTTGAGATAATCTGCTGCAATGGTTATTTGTTCCAAGGGCAACACGCTATGGCGGATGCAAGCAGTATGCAGATCGTCAGCAACAATGTCCCAACCGCACACTTCTATTTCTTCATAGGGAATCAGGCCGCAATTTTCAAAAGCTGCTAGCGGAAGTCCGACTTTTGTTGCCTTGCCCAGCCGCAAAAGCTCGAGTCCCGCAGCCATCGTGGTACCTACTGCACCTCCCAATCCAACAATTGCTATCGTTAATTTTGACATTCTAAGTGAATATAAAACCTTTTTTCCAAAATTAAAACATACAAATTAAACTACCCCTATTTCAAGGCAGCATTCAAAGATATCCAGTCAGATAAAAAAAAGCCCTAGCCGGACAAGTTTACTAAGCCCGGCAAGAGCAGGAAACTACTACCTTAAATTGATTCTCAGATTACATGCAAGCAAAATCGTGCATTATTAATTTTGCTGGCAAAATTCAGGTTTATTGTTCATAGAGCAGAAAAGTTTTTTCAGCTCTTCGATCTGCACTTCCTGAATTCGATTTCGCATCTGTTGCTGAGATATCCATTGTTTGAGTTTTTCGATTTCCTCACGCATCGATTGATTTTCTTTGATCAAAGACTGTATCTGCTGATTCTGCTCAACTGATTGCTTCCTTTGTTCCTCGATCTGTTGTTGCTGCTGATTGATTAGTTTGTTTTGATCTTCTATTTGTGTTTGCTGCTCATTGACGGCATTGACCAGAACGGTTGTCAGGCGGTCGTATTTGACGCCTTCGACCTCTCCCTTCGAGTTGTAGGTAACAAACAACGGATTGATTTTCTCCACGTCTTCCGCCGCAAAGCCGACATCTCGCGGCTGGATTCCGTCTTTCCAATCAAAGGCAATCGGTTTCAGCTGCCGGATAAAATTCAGTCCAGAGGCAAACGGAGCGATGTTCGTCTTGTAGCGCAAGGAAGATGAGCAAGCGGCTATCTGATTTGAACCATTACGACAAAGCTGTGTGCCGCCTGCCGCACCAAGACCATAGATGACCACCACATCTGCTCCGCTTGGACGCCCCAGCGCAATCGTGTTGATCGTGCTGACTCTCGAACCTGCGCCAATCGCAGTGGCAAAGCTCAGTCCGTCAATGCCAACATCGGCACCAGAACCAATCATAGTATTGTTGCTTCCGGTAAAGTTATTGTAACCAGCATTGTAGCCAAAGAAAGAGTTTTGATCACCTCCATAGTTGTTAAATCCAGCTGCGAAGCCGAAGAATGAGTTTAGATTACTATTATTCAGATAATACCCAGCGTTGTTACCAAAAGCGGAATTTCGACTGCCGCCTAAGAGTGTTTGTCCCGCTGCGAAGCCAAAAAGGCTGTTATCATAGCCAGTGTCGTTATCATGGCCTGCATAGCTACCGAAGTATGAGTTGTAGGAGCCGGTGGTGTTGTAGTATCCAGCCGACTCGCCAAAGAATGAGTTGAAGGAGCCCGTAGCTGCGGTGCTGCTTCCTGAGTTGCTATAACCTGATCTAGATCCAACGAAGGTGTTGCGTGTGCCTGAAAAAAGACCTATAGCATTGTTTGAGTAACCTGCTTGATAACCAATGAAAGTATTCTCCGATGCTGTCACGTTGTTGAAGCCTGATTGAAAACCAATGAAGGTGTTGCTGCCGGCAGTTGTGTTCTTCTCTCCTGCTCCCGCTCCGAAAAATGCATTGTTGCTTCCACTAGTGTTCGCGTTGCCTGCATTCGCTCCTACAAATGCATTGGCACTCCCATTGTTACTCTGTCCTGCTCCTAGCCCTGCAAATAAGTTAAACGAACCTGTCACACCCAATACCCGACTACCACCTATCCTGTATTCATTCGAGGCATCGAAAACACTTGCTATGCCGTTACCGCTGATTCTGAAGTTCGCTGTCTGTGTTGGTGTCGTCTGATTCCTTATGAACGTTACTGTGTCTGTTGTCAAAACATACGCCGATGCCGGCTGACCACCTAAGTTCGTCGCGTTATTAGCATTTGTGGCATTCGTTGCATTGTTTGCAAGGTCTGCAAGTAGCGAACGAAGAGAATACGGCACACTCGTTATCTTCTGCCTCGGTGCAAGCGTCGTGTATGTGGAATCTGTCGGCTTTTTGACGCTGATCTCCAGCCAACGGTCTGCACCGGCAGAAAATGGTGTCGGCCCAAAGTCAAGCTCAACTGTAAATATTCCATTCGTAACCTGAACGTTTGTCAGGGTCTGAGTCGGCCCATATTGTGTACCACCCGATAGTGCGTCAAACGCCTTGAACTCGAAATCGTATTGGCCGTTTGCCGGTGCTGAGCCGTCATTGAGCCGTCCCTGATAGGTGAAAGCCGTTGTTTGGGCAAGGGAAGCGGCTGCAAGCCCG
>DATLZX010000097.1:0-3006 GCA_035573795.1 Pyrinomonadaceae bacterium
AAAAAATACAGGAAGAAATCCGCAAGGCGGTTAGGCTATATCAATCAGATTTTGGCCCCGCATTTAGTGGAACAAGGAGAATTATCAGAACTGAAAACAGAATAAAAACAGGCGAATCGCCGGTGCTTGAGGTCGAAGCGCCCGATACCAATATTCAAATCACTGGTTGGAATTTTAATGAAATAAAATATTCGCTTGTCGGCTATGCTTCCGAAGCAGATAGCGAAAAGCCGCAAATCAAAGAGTCTGTTAGTGAAAACAAAGTAACTCTGGCCGTTACTGATGATTCCTCTTTAGAATATAATTCTACACGACTGGAGATATTTGTCCCCGTTAAAACAAGCCTTGTAATCAAATCAGCCGGCAGCATCAGAATAATCGGACTTAAAGGATCAACCCGAATCGGAAGCCAGACAAGCTCAGTAGATATCAGAAGCTGCGAAGGAAGCCTTGCGATCGAAGGAGACTCCTCCGATATCAGTATCATAGGATTTTATGGCCCGCTCAGCCTGCGCCTGGATGATTGTGATTTGATCCTTGATGGAAACTTCACCTCGATAGACGCTGTCGCCAATGATTCAAGCATCTATTTTACAATCCCAGAAAATGCAAATTTCAGGTTTACAGCACCGGCCGACTGGTTGGACGGCCAGGAAGGCCTGCCAGAGGAATCGAGCATTTTCTCGAAAGTTTTTGGCAGCGGCTCCGGCCAATACACCTTCAATGGCTCTGATTCAACGCTTAGGCTGATTACATCCAAAGAGCTTTTCGCCGTAAATTGAACTTTTGTCAATCTGTAAGCTCGGCCTCCGCATGCATAGTTAACTAAGCTTCTCGTTAGTTAGATTTTTTCGCGAATTTTGAGACAATAATAGTTTTTCTGTTTACCCATTATTGTCTCTTTAATTTTTTTTGCACTGATCTTAATATTTCGCACTCTTATTTTGATTCACGAGTAAAAATGCAATTATCTAAAATTTCAAACACCCAAAGTATCGCCACATACAAAGCAGCACGGACTAAAAAGTATTGTCACTCATTGAATTTTTTGATCAATCTGGCCTGCTCTCTGCTATTTTTGACTTTTGCAGGTGCATTACAAAGCACCGGCGCTCTGGCAGCTGGGACAAGTGCCTTACCTACACAGACTCCTACACTTTCCACAAACCAGAGCAGTTCGAATGAGTCTGGTAACAGCAAAGAGCCTGCCCAGAAAGATACTAAGAGTAATGACAGCACCGGCAAAGTCGCCGGCAGGGCCTTGCCGCCTGAAAAAGCGAACCCCGTCCGGATACCGAAATCCAGTGAAAAAATCACGATTGACGGTAACCTAAGTGAAGAAGCATGGCAGCAAGCCGCAATCTTCAAGGACTTTATACAAACCTCGCCCGGCTACAATATTGATCCTTCACGAAAGACAGAAGTCCTGATGTTTTACGATGAATATAACCTTTACATCGGTTTCAAGTGCTGGGACGATCCGGACAAAATCAGGGCAACAGTAGCTAAAAGGGATGATGTATTCGGCGAGGATAATGTCAGAATCTGGCTCGATACATACAACGACCAACGCCGAGCCTACATTATCGGATTCAATCCGCTCGGCATCCAGCAGGACGGAATTTTCACTGAAGGCTCCGGTGCTGATTTCAGTGTTGACCTGGTTATCGAATCGAAAGGTGTGATCCAAAGCTGGGGTTGGACTGTCGAGGCTCGAATCCCTTTCAAATCACTTCGATACAGATCCGGAAAGGGCGTAATTTGGGGATTTAATGCCGCAAGAAACATTGACAGGTTCAACGATGAGTTCGACGAATGGATGCCGGATGACAGAAACATCACCGGCAGACTCATCAAACATGGAAAAATCACCGGACTGGAAGGTATCAAATATGAGCGAACTCTGGAAATTGTGCCGAGCGTTACCCTCTCGCAAACTTCCCAACGCAAGGCAACAATCGCCAGCAACGGCTTTGGAGAAATTGGAGCCTATCATCCGATCTTTAATCCGATCGGCCTCATAGACAATGGAAGATGGGTAAACAACCCTGTAAAGCACGATCTAAGCTTAAATCTCAAGCTTACTTTAACGCCTGACATAACATTTGACGCAGCTATTAATCCTGACTTTGCCGAAATAGAAGCCGATGCGCCGGTCGTAACTGCCAATCAGCGCTTCCCGATATTTTTCGAAGAGAAAAGGCCGTTTTTCCTTGAAGGAAAAGAAATTTTCTCTTCCCCGCTTCAACCGTTTTATTCAAGGACAATAATTGACCCTGACATTGCAACAAAGCTCACAGGAAAACTCGGAAAGACCAGCTTCGGCCTTCTGTTTGCTTCTGATAACGCACCGGGCAATCTTTCGGAAGATGAAAGGGGCGAGCTGATCAACTGTCGGAGGCTAAGGGAAAACGATCCTGCAAATGCGCCTGCAGAATGCCCTTTTGAAAACATTGTAGATAAAAACGCCCTGTTTGGGGTTTTAAGGCTCAAAACGGATATCGGACGCGAAAACAACCTTGGTTTTTTTGCCTCTGCCCGAAACTTCACACAGAATAAGAACTACGTTGGCGGTTTTGATGGTAACTTCAAGCTTACCAATAATCTGAAAACCACCTTCCAGATTCTAGGTACCCATACACGAAAAAATTTCTATGACTCTGAGCAGGATTCCGTTTTTTACAGAACAGGCAACGGCATTGGGTATTACTTCAATCTCGACTATACAACCGACCTGCACGGATTTTTCGTGGAAGCCTTTGGCAGGTCGAAAAACTACATTGCAAATACAGGATTTACAAAAAGGACCAATACGAACACCTTATTTTTCGTTGACAGGCTAAGCACAAAATCAAGGCCCGACGGAAAGCTTATAAGGCTCAACGCCAACCATGCAATCCGTTATAACTACGATTGGAACAATCGTTTGCAGGATTTTGTCTTAAGCCAAAACTTGAATTTCAATTTTCAAAAAAACCTGTATATAAATACAGAAGCTGGCTACGC
>DATLZX010000098.1:0-4316 GCA_035573795.1 Pyrinomonadaceae bacterium
GAATGAGATAATTAAAACAATCGAAAGAGCTTACGAGGATCCGAGAATCCCTTTTGCGGTTTTTAAAATGTCCGGAATTGCTCCTTTAGGAACGCTCGAAAGGATGAGCCAGAAAAAAAGGCTTGATGCCAAAGGGCAGGCAAAATGCGAAAGGATTCATAGCCGCGTAAACGAAATTTGCGAGGCTGCGCACAAACTTGGCCAACCCGTATTCATTGACGCTGAAGAATCCTGGATTCAGGACGCAATTGACCGACTGGCGACTGAAATGATGGAGCGTTACAACCGCGAGACGCCGATTGTTTACAATACGATCCAGCTTTACAGAAAAGGCAGGCTTGAATACTTGAAACAATCCCGCAGACAGGCTAAAGCAGACGGCTATTTTTACGCTGTTAAACTGGTTCGCGGTGCCTATATGGAAAAGGAAAGGAATAGGGCGGCAGAACTCGGCCTTGAATCACCTATTTATGACACAAAATCTGAAACAGATTCGGATTACGATGCATCGCTTGCCTATTGCCTGAAGCATATTGATTCGGTCGCTTTTGTTGCAGGTACGCACAATGAGAAAAGCGTTGCGACGCTTGTCAAATTAATGTATGAATCAAGGGTTTTGCCAAGCGACAAACGCATTCATTTCTCTCAACTGTATGGTATGAGCGACAACTTGAGTTTTGTATTGGCTAAAAACGGTTACAACGTGTGTAAATATGTCCCTTACGGCCCGGTTGAAGACGCAATACCATACCTTATTCGCCGGGCACAGGAAAATACTGCAGTCCGGGGGCAAATGAGCAGGGAACTGGAGCTTATAAAAAGAGAAATTTCAAGACGTGGTTTGAGATAACATTTAGGAGAGCGTACCGCTGTTTTGATGAGCGCCGCTGTCAGTTAATGCCGCCAAATGCCGCCTAATATCGCAGGATGCCGCCAGCCGAAATCGTAACGGATAGAACTTTTCCGGATGCAGCTTACATCCCACATTCAATTTTCCCGGAATAAGGTTTTTAAATATCGGCAGAAAATCCAAAGAGGTTTTCGGCAATTCTTATCTTAATCCTAAATGGAGCCTGATTGAGCGATCCGAGACTTTTCTTTCAGGGTCTGCCCGCCACTCTGAAATCAAGCCAACCTCTTCCTCGGTTACGGGCTTGTTAGCAATGACTGCCAGCTGAGTACTTAAAAATGCCCGATTAGTTAATGCGATATGCCGGATTTCACGCTTCATTACGGAAATATTTTCAAGAGCTGATTCTGCAGACTCTACGTCCGGAAAAAAATCTGAAAAAGCAGAAATATGCCAAAGCGGCTGATTATCATAGTTTTCGATTCCGATAATTTTAAGTAGGCCGTAGGCGCTCTCTAACTGGAATATCAAACAATCACCCACTGAAAAGCGTTCATTATCAGTCATATAATCAATATTATTCATTAAAGTTGACCTGAAACAAATCAATGAAGTGACGGATGTAAATTAAAGCGAGATAGTTTTATGCTTACAATCAGGTTAAAGCAGTTTAGTAGAAATAATAAATTAGTAATTGTTTTATTATTTCTGTTGAAATTAGAGCAGCTAATATGAAATGCTGGACAATTAAAAGTTTTATTTTCAGTATAGGTTAAAGATTTTCAATATTTGATTGATATTGTCTGGATGGAAAATTGGTTCGTAAATCGTGGCCTGATACATTATTTGCCGATATTGACGACATTGCTTTCAACTGCGTTTTTCTTTGTGATCTTCAGGCGGTTTCTAATCCGAAGAAAGATGCATTTGCTATGGTGGTCAATCGGTGTTGCGACTTATGGCCTGGGAACGCTTCTTGAGAGCATTATCACGCTTTTCGGTAACAATGCATTTTTGAATAAAAGCTGGTATATCGCAGGGGCAATACTTGGCGGATTTCCGCTTGCACAAGGTTCGGCCTACTTGCATTTGAAGAAAAAACACGCTGACCTGCTTACGGCGATCGCCCTACCCATTATCTTGATTGTTTCGATATTTGTTGCAATTTCGCCGGTGAATTATCAAAACCTTGAGTCTTTCCGTCCATCAGGTGCAGCGTTGGAATGGCAGACTGTACGGCTTTTAACTCCATTCATAAACTTATATTCGGCGATATTTCTGATCGGAACTGCTGCCTATAGTGCTTTTGCCTATTTACGGCATCCTTTAGGCAGATCTAGAGCATTTGGAAACGGTTTGATAGCTTTCGGCGCACTGCTTCCGGGAATCGGCGGAGCAATGGCAAAGGGTGGAGTTGTAGAGGCACTATATGTAGGCGAGTGCTTGGGAATAATGTTAATCTGGATAGGATACGACGTTTGCCAAAGATCTGATTTCAGGATAGAAGAAGGAGCTATACTTAAAGCCCCTCAAAACCCAGCCTGATTCAAAAAAGCATGCAATCGGGAGGATTAGTCCAGGCATTGACAGCTCCGCTCTTTGGACTAGAAAATTCAAAGGCTCTTTGGGTGTAAAATTCAAAGGCTCTTTGAGAGGGCTGAAAAATATGCTTGATCTTGCCGGGAGCCCTGACTGAAGGATCAGTGAAAATCATGAGTCAATTTCAGATTATCAGATTAAATTATACAGCCGCATTTTCGACCACATCCAGTCTTTCGATCCGTCATCTCCGGTTCCTTTTCCTGCAATTGTGCCGTGCGTTGCGTTGAATTTTTTAACAACGAAATTAACGCTTGGGTCGGCCGTTTTGCCGCAAGTTGGGAAAATCTGCCGGTCCATCCAGTCTTTTTTTGTTGCTATAGCATGATAGACATTTTTGACTGATTTAGGGATGAAGTTCAGGTTACTGTCAGTTGAGGTGTCTTGATCAACCGCATCGAAAAGAAACATAGCCTCGATTTTTTTGTTTGTTCTTGCCAAATTATGTGCCACTTGTATGCATGCAGCCGCGCCGCGGCTCCAGCCAATCAGATAAACCGGTTCATCAAAGCGGTTAATGTAAGAAACTGCAAAGTCTGACATTTTCCGAATATTGACCGGGCTTGTCGAAATCGAGATTGCAGCAGGGCCTTCAATGTATATTTTCTTGCTTTCTTTTGTATTGAGATATGCCTGCCAAACGTAGTATTTATAGTTGTTTTCACCGAAAATTGTCGGCGAGCTTCCTTCCATTGCTATGAACATTTTCTTTCCTTAATGTGCGAGAAATATTTTTCTAAAATCAGATTGCCTAATTAAAAAGCAGTATTAAAACTTACTGACGACAATTTTTGTACTTTTTGCACATATCTAAACTTAAGGAATAGCTCTGTCGCCAAAAAAACTGTCTTCATTAGAGAATTTTAAATCACCGAGAGTATCCCCGAAATTAAACGCGAAAAAAAATTAAGTTTAATTTAAGTTTAGCTGTCAAAAGATGCAATTTTGATTACGTTTGATAAAATCTTTTTATAGTTACATTAATCTCATTTGAGATGCATGAATTTTTTCAAGCTTGTTCAAGATGCAAAAAATTTCTTTGCTTATAAAAAATAATAATTACAAAACTAAATCGGAGTAATCTAGATAACCAAATGAGTGAAGCATTTATAATCAGTGCAGCAAGAACGCCAACCGGCAAATTTCAGGGATTGCTGAAAGATTTTACAGCGCCGCAGTTGGGATCTATCGCCATCAGGGAAGCTATAAAACGAAGCGGGCTAAAACATGAA
This sequence comes from Pyrinomonadaceae bacterium, assembly GCA_035573795.1. Classification (GTDB taxonomy): domain Bacteria; phylum Acidobacteriota; class Blastocatellia; order Pyrinomonadales; family Pyrinomonadaceae; genus OLB17. Next base: position 3,682 of record DATLZX010000098.1, read on the forward strand.
GAAATCGAGGAAGTAATAATGGGCTGTGTGGTGCAGGCCGGTATTGGCCAGGCTCCGGCAAGGCAGGCAGCTCTCGGTGCTGGTTTACCGCCTGAGGTTTCGGCCCTTACGGTGAACATGGTTTGCGGTTCGGGGCTGCGTGCTGTGGCACTGGCGGCGCAGAGTGTAAAGCTTGGCGATATGCAGGCGGTTGTCGCAGGCGGTATGGAGTCAATGTCTAATATTCCGTACGCTCTTCCAAAAGCCCGAGATGGCTACAGGATGGGCAATCAAACTGCCATTGACCTAATGATCCATGACGGGCTTTGGTGTCCATTCGAAAACTGGCACATGGGAAATACAGGCGAATTGGTCGCTCAAAAGCACCAGATCACACGCGAGCAACAGGATGAGTTTGCTTTCAGATCTCATCAGAAAGCGGCCGCCGCACAGGCTGCGGGTAAGTTCAAGGAGGAGATTATTCCAATCGAGATCCCGCAGAAGAAGGGAGATCCGATAGTTCTGGATTATGATGAACCGGTCCGTCCGGACACTACAACCGAAGCCCTGGCGAAACTAAAGCCTGCCTTTCAAAAAGACGGAACCGTAACAGCCGGGAATGCTCCGGGAGTCAATGATGGCGCATCAGCAGTGGT
>DATLZX010000099.1:0-9352 GCA_035573795.1 Pyrinomonadaceae bacterium
AGGTCAACTTCCGTTGCAAATTTTTGTTTCAGACGCTGCGTGGCAGCGAATTATCTAAATAAATGCGGCTTACATACAAAAACTTCCAACCGGAAATCCATCAGAGCGTTTACGTTGCCGACGATGCTAAAGTCATTGGCAGGGTAAAGATCGGCCAGGATTCAAGCATCTGGTTCGGGACGATTATCCGGGCTGATGTGAATTACATTCATATCGGCTCGAGAACGAATATTCAGGATGCCTCTGTAGTCCACGTTACCACGGACACTTTTCCGACTATTATCGGAGACGAGGTAACGGTCGGCCATCGCGTAACTTTGCATGGTTGCACTGTGAAAAACGGCTGCCTGATTGGTATCGGCTCGATCTTGCTTGACGGCGTCGAGGTTGGTGAAAACTCTCTGGTAGCTGCCGGCTCACTACTCACTCCGGGGTCCAAATTTCCGCCGCAGTCTTTAATCATGGGCAGCCCGGCCAAGTTAAAACGCCGGCTCGAGCCGGCGGAAGTATCAGGCCTTGCCGTCTTTTGGAAACGCTACGTGGATTTGAAAAATGAGTACTTATCGCACAATACTGATACTTTGTAAATATGTCAGACACCAGACCAGCCCGCGGAACCCGCGATTTTCTGCCGCTTGACTGCCGCCGGCGAGATTATGTTATTGGAATCATCCGTAAGATTTACAGCCTGTATGGTTACCAGCCGTTGGAAACTCCGGCTATCGAAAACCTTGATGTCCTTCTCGGTAAATATGGAGAAGAGGGAAATCAACTGATTTTCAGAATCCTCAAACGCGGCGAAAAACTGGATCTGCAGAATGCAGAATCGGCCAACGACCTTGCTGACCTTGCTTTAAGGTACGATCTTACGGTTCCTCTTGCCAGAGTTTTTGCCAATTACGAAAGCAAGCTGCCGCGTTTATTCAAAAGGTTTCAGATACAGCCTGTCTGGCGTGCTGACAGGCCTGCACGTGGGCGTTTTCGCGAATTCTTTCAATGCGATGTAGATGCCGTTGGCTCCGAATCAGTTTTGGTAGAAGTGGAATTGCTTTCGGCTGTTAGCGATGTCCTGCTCGAGCTTGGGTTTACGGATTTCGTAATCAGGATAAACCATCGCCGGTTGCTTGAAGAGCTAGCCTTTTCGGCCGGCATCAAACGGGAAGAATTTCCGCAGGCTGCCATTGCTCTTGATAAGCTCGATAAAATCGGCAGGGACAACGTCGCAGCTGAATTGGCCGACCGGGGCTTTGACCAAAAGGTTGCAAATGATTTTTTGCAGCTTCTTGAAGCCCTGCTGGGTGACAAAAATGATGCCTCTGTCAATACAAATGAACACTTCAACAGCTCGGCAATGGAATTTCTCTCGGGCAACCCCCTTTTCAGCGAATCGAAAGGTCTTGCTGATTTGAAAAATATCCTTGAATATTCAAATTACACCTCCGCAAGCGGAAGGCTGAGGTTTGATCCGACCCTGGCCAGAGGGCTCGCATATTATACTGGCTCGATTTTTGAAATCAATGTGCCTGACCTTTCCGGAAGCCTTGGCGGTGGCGGACGCTATGACAATCTTATCGGGATGTTTTCGGGTAAAAAAATACCGGCATGCGGTTTTTCCTTAGGTCTGGAAAGGATTCTGGTCGTAATGGAAGAACGCTCTATGTTTCCCGATGAAGTCTTGCACGATGCCGGCCTGGATGCTGTAATCCTCTCAATGGATGAGAGGTTCTATGATTGGGCTTTGATTATTGCAGATAATTTGAGAGCATTTGGTTTTAGTAGTTCAGTTTATCCGGAATTCGGCAAACCCGGAAAACTTCTGCGTGCCGCTGATCAATTGGGCGCCCGTTTTGCCTGCATTATTGGCGAAGAAGAATACAACAATCACAAATTCGTCGTTAAAAACCTTTCTACGGGCAGCCAGCAGATTGCAGGCCTTGAAGATTGGACTCAAATAATCCAAGAGCTTTCTACCGGTCCCGAAAATTGACAGTAAAGGTAAGAAAAAAGGGATCAAAACAATGAATCCCGCCAGGGGGTAGCTTTAATGAAAAACTTCTGTTTGCACTATTTAGACGATGCTCTCCTATCGTTTCGAAATTACAAGTCGCTTGCTGAAAAAGCCATCGAACAGGTTACCGATGAGGAATTTTTCTACACTATAGATCCTGAATCGAATTCGATTGCAATCATAGTCAAGCACGTTGCCGGCAATTTGCATTCCCGCTGGCGCTCCTTTTTAACCACAGACGGCGAAAAGCCTGACCGTAATCGTGATGGTGAGTTTATTGTCGAAACTGAAACTCGCCAAGATCTAATGACTTTCTGGGAAAGCGGTTGGCAGGAACTCTTCAAAAATCTAGAGCCCCTTACAGAGGAAGACTTCGAAAAGAAAGTAACTATTCGCGGCCAGGAACATTCAATCGTAGAAGCAATAAACAGGCAGCTTACACATTACGCCTACCATGTCGGCCAGATTGTTTTTCTCGCAAAGCATTTCCGGTCAGCCGAATGGAAAACTCTCAGTATTCCTAAAAATCGCTCTGGGGCATATAACCAGTTCCTCTCAAATCACCAAACTGATAAAAGTGCAACCGCAGACAGGTTTGCCGCGGCAGAACAGTTCAATGCAAACCTGGACAATCCTGAGGGAAATACAAAAAGCTGAGCTGACCAAAAAGTTTGCTATAAGCTGTCAACGACTTTTAGCTTTGCTGTAACTTTTAGTCTTGCTGTAAATAGCTCTGCCATAAGGTTTTTATTGGTTTAACAAAAATCTTCATTATTAAGAAACTATTTCAGATTCTCAGCCGAAACAGTATTTGTAGAACCTGGGATCAATAGTCTTTTGCCGCTGTCGCCGGGCTTTGGCTTGCATAAATCCGGCTATTTACGAACATTGGACATTTTTTCACAAATTCCGGTCTTTTTCTCGAATCCAGGGATTTGTTCAATTGAACGGACAACGCTAAGGCAATTGTAAGTTAAATGGCGGACTAAATTAAAAAATGGAGCAGATTGAAAGGACTGATTCGGTTTTCGGCAAACATAACATCACTTTTTGAATCCTTGAACCAATCCAAAAATAACAAATCCAAAAAGGCAAAAAAAGGTTTAAAATTGTATAATTTCACCTATGCGCGGCATAGCTGTTCTAGGCTCGACCGGTTCTATTGGCAAAAACACGCTGTCTGTCATCGAAACACTCGGTGATTACAAGGTTGTTTCCGTTTCAGCAGGTAAAAACATCGAACTCCTGGCCGAGCAGATAATCAGGTTTCAGCCCAAAATAGCCGTTTGTGAAACCGAAGCCGGCGCAAAAGAACTTTCAGAAAGACTTACAGATGCAGCCATTACCACGATACCCGAAATCCTTTGGGGAGAAGCCGGGATGGTTGCGGCAGCCACTTGCCCGGAAGTTGAAACCGTGGTTTCGGCCACTGTCGGCGCCGTCGGTTTCATCCCTACGCTTCGGGCCATTGAAGCCGGCAAGCGAATCGCCCTCGCAAATAAGGAAACACTGGTAATCGGCGGCGAGCTGATTATCAAAACCGCTGCTGAAACAGGTTCGAAGATTCTGCCCATAGACAGCGAACATAACGCAATCCATCAATGCCTTCGCGGTGAACAAAAAAGCGATATCTCGCGCTTGATTCTTACGGCTTCCGGTGGCCCGTTTCTCAGAACTCCGATTGAACATCTCTCTTCTGTAACACGCGATCAGGCACTCGCTCACCCTAACTGGAAAATGGGTGAAAAAATCACTATTGATTCAGCTACTTTGATGAACAAGGGCCTTGAAGTAATAGAGGCCCGTTGGCTATTTGGTATAGAACCTGAAAGAATCAATGTCGTTATCCATCCTCAGTCAATTATCCACTCGATGGTGGAATTTTGCGATGGCTCCATAATTGCACAATTGGGCGCAGCCGATATGCGTCATGCGATTCAATATGCCTTGACCTATCCTGAGCGACGCCCGGTTTGCAATAAACGCCTGGATTTATTGGAAGTTTCAGCGCTTACATTCGATAAACCTGAAAAAGACAGGTTTCCCTGCCTCTGGCTTGCTTACAAGGCTTTGGCGATTGGCGGAACGGCTCCGGCCGTCCTGAATGCTGTAAACGAAGTTACCGTTAGGGCATTTTTAGATGAAAAAATACAATTTCAGGACATAGCTGCCATAAATGAAAGCATCTTAAATGAGCATCTGCCCAAACCGGGCGATTCGGTGGAAACGCTGCTGGAAGCAGACCGCTGGGCAAGGAAACGCGCTATAATGGAGATTGAGAATATCCTTGGTAATATGCGGCTTTGTTCGACCGCATTATGATTTTTTTGTTTTTATATGCCTGATATCCTGATAGCAATTTTAGCCGTAATTTTCGTACTTGGCGTAGCAATCAATATTCACGAGCTTGGCCATTTTCTGGTGGCAAAGTTTTTTGGAATGCGTGTTGAGGCTTATTCCTTTTTTGGGCTGGGCCCGAGAATCTGGGGCTTCAAAATAGGCCATACTGATTACCGCATCTCAGCCATTCCGCTTGGTGCCTACGTCAAGCTTTACGGCGATGAAGCCACACAGTCTCTCGAAGGCGGCCGGTCTGATGGTGAGGAAGTCCCGGCCTCTGAGCTTTACGAGCTGAGGCCGAGATGGCAGAAGTTTCTGGTTATGCTGGGCGGGCCTTTCATGAATATCCTGCTTGCCCTGACGATTCCCTTTTTTGTTGCTCTGTCTTACGGCATTCCGGCTATCCCGGAGCCGGTTATCTCTTTTGTCAAACCGGGTGGTGCGGCAGATCAGGCAGGTATAAGGGCTGGAGATAAAATTATAAATTTTGACGGCACACCCAATCCTACCTGGCGAAAAATCAAGCAGGCGGCAGCGATCTCACCCGGCAGGCCTCTTGATATCGTCATCGAACGTGCGGGCAGCCAAATCAATCTGAAAATTACCCCAAGCGAGGTAATCGAAAAAGGCCAGAAAATCGGTGAAGTCGACATGCTGCCAGATACCGGACTCGAGACGGTCGTAGTTATGGACGTCAATGTGGACTCTCCGGCAGCGAAAGCCGGCTTTGCAAACGGAGATCAGATTCTCCAGGTTGGCACAACCCCGGTAAGAAACCTTTCTCATTTCATGACGCTGATTCAGGAGAATAAGGACTCCGAAACTCCTGTTACTGTCCTACGCGCGGGCGAGAGAAAAACCCTTTTAGTAAAGCCTAATATTGATGAATCAGGCAGGGCCCTTATCGGCGTTCAGATAAACGCCAAATCATCGAAAGTCAGAGAATCGGCCACAATCGGTGAAGCTGCCGGCTTTGCATTTCAGAGTAATTATGACGTGATTGCCCTGACCGGCCGAGTCTTCGGGCAGATGTTCAGCGGGCAAAGAAGCGTACGCGATGCCGGCCTTGCCGGCCCGATCGGGATAGTAGGATTGATTGTTTCTGTAGTTAGGGAAGAGGGTTTTGCCGGCCTACTCTCGCTTCTGACAGTTATCAGTCTCAATCTCGGAATCTTCAACTTATTGCCGATACCGCTTCTTGACGGAGGGCAGATACTCGTCCTCGGGATAGAAAAAGTTCTCTCCTGGTTTGGCAAGACGTTGACGCTTGCAATGAAGGAACGCATTCAATTGGCAGGCCTTGCACTGATTTTGCTCTTGATGGTCTTTACACTCTATCTGGATCTATCGAAGTTTTTCTAAAGGCCTCATTTTTTAGTTTTTTTTCAATATTTTTCTGAGTAACAGGCATTATCGGAAATTCTGGCTACCAGTTCTTTAGAAACAAGCAGTATTACAAAATGGATCAAAATCCACACATTTCTGAAATCAAGAGAAGAAAATCACGCCCTGTAAAAGTTCGCAATATACAGATTGGCGGCGATGCACCTATCAGTATCCAGTCCATGACAAAGACGGATACTACTGATGTCGAAGGCACTCTAAAGCAGATCGAACAGCTCGAGGCAGCCGGATGCGAGATTGTCCGAATTGCTGTCCCGGATGACGCTGCAGCAGCCGCACTCATTGAAATTCGCAAACGCACCGGCCTGCCGCTGGTTGCAGATATTCATTTTCATTACAAACTTGCTCTCAAAGCCATAGATGCCGGTATAGATAAACTGAGGATCAACCCCGGCAACATCGGCTCTATAGACCGGGTCAGGGAAGTTGTAAGGGCTGCAGAGCGTGCCAAAGTTCCGATTCGCATCGGCGTCAATGGCGGCTCGCTCGAAAAAGACCTGCTCAAAAAATATGGCACAGCCACACCTGAGGCAATGGTTGAATCCGGTTTAAGGCATGTCCGCATCCTGGAAGACCTAGGTTTTACTGATATTGTGATTTCCCTTAAGGCTTCGGATGTAAACAGGATGATCGCAGCCTATCGCCTGATGGCTGAAAAAGTGGATTACCCTTTGCACTTGGGCGTTACAGAAGCCGGAACGCCCTTTGCCGGAACTATTAAATCGGCTATCGGACTTGGCACTCTTTTGGGTGAGGGTATCGGTGACACTATTCGTGTGAGCCTTGCTGCCGAGCCGTGGGAGGAAGTCCGCGTAGGCTGGGAAATCCTTAAATCGCTTGGTCTAAGGCAAAGAGGTGTTACTGTAGTTGCCTGCCCGACATGCGGACGGCTCGACATAGATAATTTTGTAGAAATCGTTACTGAAATCGAGCGGCGCCTCTCTCATGTAGAAGAGCCTCTGCATCTTTCCGTCATGGGCTGTGCGGTAAACGGCCCCGGCGAGGCACACGATTCCCAGCTAGGAATCACTTTCGGCAGAAATGTCGGGATGATCTTTAAAAACGGGGTCCCAATGCGTCGGGTTTCTGGTGAAAATATCGTGGAAGAATTCGTCCGTGAGGTTGAAAACCTCCGCCGCGAAGGCTTTCAATCTGGCCGGGCCGGGCAGCCCGACCTTGTTCAGATTGAAAAATAGAGTCACTTTCCGAAGATCTAACTCCCCTCGAAATCCTTTTCAAAAAAAATACATTTCAAAAAATAATCAGGCAATCTCTTACGCTGTGCAAAAAAGTATCGTAAGAAATTGCCTGAAAACTTATGAAACTGCCCTGGCCGACAGTTTACTTTGCCGTTTTTAGAATCTCACTCTCTCTTCAACGGCATCCGAAGCGTTCCTGGACTTCTTCCATTCAGACTCGTTTTCGTAGAAATTAACGTCGAAAGTTAGAAGCGTTTTTACCGGTATCCCGTCAAAATCATTCGGGGCATCTTCGAATTTAACTATTGTCCCGATGCCGATTACAGGAGTACCGATTTCTTTGCATAATTGGATTGTCTCAGCAATCGCCTTGCCTGACCGCAAAATATCATCAACAATGATTGCCGGATGTACATCAGAATCTGCCATGAATTGCCGGAACTGCCGCTTGCCCTCTTCCATTTCAGCCCAATAGATCTGCTCAGCACCAAGAGCTTCCCTGACGCCGAAGGCAACCATTATGCCGCCCGAGCTTGGGCTTATCACGGCTACCTTTGGCAGCCTGCTCGAGATTGATTTTTCCATCCGGAATAAGCGGCTTAAACCCACCGAAAGTATCCTTGCATTATCATAGTAGCGAAATGCCAGAGGCATCTGAAAATAATGCGATGCATGCTTTCCGTTTGGATAAATAAAATGTCCTTTACGATACGCCCCGGTTTTCTTCAGTATTTCCATTACTTCTTCGGGCGAGGGGACAAGATCTACCATTTTTTTTGACTCCTTTTTTCTTTTAATTCCTTGAACTCTATTTTTAATTCCTTTTTTCTTGAATTGAATTGCTTAAAAAATATTTTCCCAAAACAAACCCTTGCTTGATTAAATATTATTTTTATCAACTATTTACTTCATTTCGTCTTGATTCCCGGCTTTTATCAATCGGCTATATGCCCATTTTAAATTTCATAAAGACTTTTATCAATTAAGCGATTTTGAAATCTCGATTTTTCGCCTTTCCACCTTAGCGTTTCTTTCAACTGCATTATTCACACTCTTGCGCATTTCTATTCATCGGCTTGCCGTAAATGGCTTCTGAAACCGAATTATTGCGGCCATAAAAAAATGGCAGGTTCCTGCCATTCATGCAACCCCGGCTTTATCCTGGAATAAATCTTCATAAACCTTTTGGATAATCACAGTTTGAGCCGGCGGCATTCCTTCCGGCAACTCATTGATTCGAAACCATCCGATCGAAGATATTTCATTGCTTTTTATCTCCGGCCTATCAGATATTTTTCCCGTGAAAAGAAATTCGATATGTCGGGCCACAATCCTTGTCCTCAGGTACAAAACTTCCATTAGTTCAACGCCTATTTCCTCCAATAGCTCTCTTTTGATGGCTTCCTCAGGCTGTTCGCCCGCTTTCAAAAAGCCTCCTGGAATTCCCCAGCCGCTCCCGGGCCGTATTGTATGTTTCAGCAATAGTACCTTACCGCTATTATCGAAAATTATGACCGCTGCCGATGCGGTAAACGTAGGATGAAATAACCTTGTAATCCTCCTTCGCGATCTTACAGATATCCATCCCCAAATTGGAGCAAAAATTTTTTCAAGCATTCAATTTAGATTTTAACTTTTTTATAACCAAACGCCCTGTTTTTTTCATCAAAACCCGCCGACACATTCGCAAATTACTTGATATCGGGTATTAAAAACTCTCCTGATTTATCCGCAAATTGAAAAACTCATCGCCATTTAACGGATAATCCGCCCCATGTAACAGAATTAAGAAAACCACTCGAAAAATAGTAGTTTGTTTACTGGCAAAATAGTCTAGAATAAAAACAGAATTGTATTTTTCAGAATTTATCGGCACCTTGAAGTCCTTTGAATTCATCTCATTCATGGCGAGTTTTGCCGAACTCTGAATCGCATATAGTTCGCCTTTTAAATTGAAAAAGATTAGGTTCACCATATTTTAGAATTTTCAGAAAAATCCATTCAGAGTAATCCAAATGCTTAAAACATCCCTGCTTCTGGTGATTTCGTCATTGGTTCTGACCTGTTCGAACAATATCGGCACATCGAATTTATTGCATGCCCAGGAAAAGGTCGAGGGCGCTCCCCAGCCTAAAACCGAATCTATAACCATTGCAGCGGTCGGTGATATCATGCTCGGCTCGCCATATCCTAATGATTCACGTATGCCTCCAAATGATGGAAGGGATTTGCTCAAACCTTTCAGCGCCATACTCACCTCGGCTGACATTGCATTTGGCAATCTGGAAGGCCCGATGATTGACGGCGGTATTTCTGCAAAATGTCCTCCACCGAGGCCAAACGCTCCGCCAAAATGCTTTGCATTCAGGATGCCCACCAGATACGGACAATATCTAAAGGA
>DATLZX010000100.1:0-13418 GCA_035573795.1 Pyrinomonadaceae bacterium
TTCATCGGCAAGGATTGCAAGGCGGAAATTCCTGACGCTTTGCGAAGCCCTGACGGCTGATTCGTAGGTGTCGGTGGTTTCCATCGAGGGCTGTTTGCCTTTGAATTCAAGCAGTACGCGGCGGGTTTTTTTATCGTTGCAGACAGTTCCGATTTTCTGCCAGAGCGAGAGCATTGATTTGCGGTTCATGCGGAAATTCTTTTTTGTTATGACATGGAGCCAGTCTTCATTAAATATGAATGCGGCTTCATCCGTAGAGAGTGTGAGATGAGAAAGCGCGTTGTCAACCGAACCTGACTTCATTGGGTACGCTCCTTGTTAATTAAAGACCAGCGTTGCCGAGACCAATGACGAGCGGGATTTTTCAGAATCTGATGCCAGCCGATAATCAAAAACTGAAAAAACCGGCTTTAGAAAACAGGGTAAACTTTTTCCGCACTGTTGGTGTTAAGTTGTTATTTTAATTGAGATTATATCGAAGAAGGCTGACGGCCAACAAGAGTTTTTTTCATTTAGCCAGACAAGAAAAGAGGTAAAAATGCTGGGATAGGTTTTCATTCAATAAGCGGATTTAGCGAGCAAACCGGATTGAGCTGCCTGCCATTTTAGGGAAAGAATTACGAAAGTCTTACAAAGCGGAAAGAAGATTTTTGCTAGTCTTGAAAATGGCAAATAACTGCTCATGTGCACAAGAAAATAAAGTCAAGGTAAGAAAATCAAAGACTAGTGCACAGTAAAAATGAGCATTTTCAAGGGCAGGCTTACAAAATGCATTCAAACAATTACGTAGTTGATTCACCGGCAATTATCAAAGATATTACCCTAGGCAAACAAAAAATATCGCAGAAAAGAAATAAATCAAAAAGACTGATTTACTCGAACCTTTTCGCAGTAATCATGTTTCACATTTTGAGCCTTGCGGCCGTAATTTTCTATCCTTCGGCGGCCAATCTATTCTTGGCAATTGCTCTATACTGGGTTGCGGGAAGCCTTGGGATCGGCCTTGGCTATCACAGGCTTTTGACGCACAGAGGGTTCAAGGCATGGCGCCCTTTGGAATACCTTTTAGCGATTTTCGGAACTCTTGCCCTGCAGTCAGGGCCGATAGCGTGGGTTACAACGCACAGGATACATCATCGCTTTACGGATCTGGACAGCGATCCGCACAGCCCCAACAATGGATTCTTTTGGGCGCATATGGGCTGGATAATCAGGGGAACGGCGCAGAACCATTCGGATGCCGTCAAAAACAGGTATTCGCCCGATTTGATGAAAATCGGTTTTTACAGGGTTTTGGATCGTTACTGGATTGTGCCGACGGTTGTTTTGGGCATTGTATTGCTTTTGGCCGGTGGGCCCGGCGCCCTTTTATGGGGTTTGTTTTTCAGGACCACTTTCGGCTGGCACGCTACCTGGCTCGTAAACTCGGCAGCCCATCGCTGGGGCAGCCGGACTTTTGAAACCACTGACGACTCGCGGAATAATCCACTGGTTGCAGCCATAACGTTTGGCGAGGGCTGGCACAACAACCATCATTATGCTCCCAGGTCGGCAAGGCATGGATTATCTGCTTTGCAGATTGATTTGAACTGGATACAGATAAAAATACTGGAAAAGCTGGGCCTGGTCAGCGACGTTTACGTAATCGAAAAAAAGCCGGGGAAGCTAAAAGAAAGTGAATAAAAGCAGGCCATTTCTACGCTGCAGAGAGCTTGTCTGAATCAGCGGCGAGCTGTACTCAGGAAGCTGAGTCAAGGCTATAGTAGCCTGCAGAAAGACTGTCTGAAATGCGACTTTCATCAAATTTTTGATAATTCCGAGAGAAAAAGCCACAAATTGAAACCGCCCGCGGCCTGCATGGCAAATTGCAGGCTCCTTTTTGCCTTACACTAATCAGGAAAACTAGAATTTCAATAACAGACGATGCGAAGAAGGCGGACGGCAATTTTCTTTCTTGTACTCGGCATTTTGCTGAGCGCAATTGCCTTTGCATTGAATGTGGGCTGGATTTTGCTCAATCTGAGGGAAGTAGTCCTGATGGTGCTTGGGGCGCTTCTTTTTTCTGTAATAATCACCGGCCTGATACTCAATACGATTTTTCTGGTTAGGGAAATAAAGCTCAATGAGCAGAAAGATGCATTTTTGAGCATGGTAACACATGAGCTCAAAAGCCCGCTTGCCGCAATAAAGCTGTACCTGGATACACTGCAGGAAAGAGACCTGGAAGCTCAAAAAAGACAGGAATTCTACAAAGCAATGGCAGATGAATGCGAGCGGCTGCGAAGAAACGTAGATCAGCTACTGACAGCCAGCCGCCCTGCGGCCGATAAAAAGGCAGCCGATTTTAACGAGCATGACCTTGCGGAGATTTTGGAATCGGCTATCGGACAGACGGCCAAAAGATTCGATCTTGAGGATAGAGCAATCAGGCTGATTCGGGGAAGCCAGAGTGCAAAAGTGCTTTGCGACAGAGAGGAATTAGAAACAGCTTTTTTGAATTTGCTTGATAATGCGGTCAAATACACGCCGGAAGAGAAAAAAATAACGGTTAGGCTAAGAGCAACGCAGTTGTCAGGAAAACTAGAGGTTTTTATCAGGGATAACGGAATCGGGCTGACCGATGCTGAGCTAAGGAGGATTTTCCGCAGATTCTACCGTGCTGCAAAAGATAAAAGTGTGAAGGGAACAGGGCTTGGGCTGTTCATAGTCAAGAACATCATTACAAGGCATGGCGGGACGATCCGCGCGGAAAGTCGCGGCATCGGGCGAGGGACGACCTTTATTGTCAGGCTGCCCAGCTCGAAATAGTGAAAACAGGAAAAGGAAAAAGAAAAGTTAAGTAGAAAAAAGAAGTTTCCAAAGCAAAGGCAGTTAGTGATTGTAAGATGCAGCTATTGATTGTCGAGGATGAAAAGGCGCTTCGTGACGGGCTGAGCTTCAACTGCGAGGCCGAAGGATACAGTGTTTTGGCCGTAGAGAGCGGTGAGCAGGCTCTTGAGTTTGTAGGAAAGCAGAGATTCGATGCTCTGATACTGGATGTGATGCTGCCGGGGATTGCGGGCTTCGAGGTTGTCAGACGATTTCGCGAGGCAGGCGATTTTACACCGATACTGATCCTGACAGCGCTCGATTCGCCCGAAGATGTGATCAAAGGATTCGAGGCAGGAGCAGACGATTATCTGGCCAAACCCTTCGAGCTGAAGGTTTTCCTGGCCAGGCTTCGGGCATTGATAAGAAGAAGCGGCTGGAGGGCAAAATCAGGGCAGCAAATTTCCGTCATCAACGGAAGAAAGATAAACCTGGATGAGTATTGTATCGAGGGGCCTGAAGCAATGATCAAGCTAACCCAAATGGAAGCAAGGTTTTTGGCCTATTTGATGGAAAATCCCGGCAGGGTGATAACAAAAGAAGAGGTTTTGCAAAAGGTTTGGGGACTGCGTGCGGAAACCGACACCAGGGCGATAGATAACTTTATAGTTCGGCTAAGGCGTTATCTGGGCGACGATCCGACGGAAGCCAAGATACTGCGCCGAATTCGCGGTGTGGGCTATAGGTTTGACCCGCTGGGCCAAAACGCCGAACCACCCTGACCTTCTCTCGCCAATTTTTGTCCAGCTCGAATCCCCAAACCTCTATTTCGTCTTTCAGAAATGAGGCGAAAAGATCGAAGTTTCTGTCAATCTCCATCGAAGGGGCCACCGTATAAACCACAGGCGGCGCATCGGAAATTTCCCTTCCCGGAAATAATGAATAACGCCTAAAGGAGCTTTGACTTCGGATTTGCCGGAGGCTGTTCCAGTAAAGCGCGCACTGCAGCGGCAGTAACGGATCACGAGCAGACTTCAACTCGATGATTACGAGCCGCCCATCATCACGTATTGCCAGCATATCAAAGCTCAGGCCCGCAGCGCGGAACTGCCTGTAAACGGGAGAAATCACCAGGTTGCCATCAAGAGATGCGATGTTTCGCCGAAGTATTGATTCAAGCCAGCTTTCGGGCCGCAAAGTGTAAAATGCATGGCGTGTATTTGGCGAGAGGGCGCTCCTGAGCTCGCACAGCCGGCCCAAAAGTTCTAAAAATGCCGTTTCGGTGCTTTCATCCAGCGGTAAGTTTTGTTTGGGATATCCGAAAAAAACTTTTTGCTGTTCCGAAGCGGCAGAAGTCCTTATGCGTGCAAAGGGAAGTCCGAGAAAATGCAGGACTTCCTGATTGCGTCTAAACTCTACATCTATCTTGTCCGGAGCGATTGACTGGATCTGCCGGGCAATGCCGCTTAAGGGCCTTGTGTAGAAGCGCGTCGAAAAGCCTGATCGTCGCCTTTTCTTTTCATCAAACGCTGAAATCAAATAATTGCCGTCAACAATGCCTAATTCGAGCAGATGCAATTTTTGCGAAAACGGACTCTTCAATAATTCACCGAGCTCTCTTGCGGTTTCGAGTGAAGATTTATTTCTTGTCAGGATATAAAAGGCAGAGTAATGGCTGTAAAAGGGCCGCATCAGAAGGCGCAGATAATGCGATACAAGCGCCTGGCCTGATGATTTACCGGTCAGGTCAGCAATCACTGCAACGTTTTTTCCGTTTTTAGTTAGTCCCGAGATCAAAGCAGTCCTTTTCCGTCTCGAGATAGAGATTTTGTTGATTTTGGAACAGTGCCCAGAGGCTTTAAGCGAAGAGGCAATCTTTCCGGCAGTTTCGAGCCTTGCCGAATATATGTCCTCGGCAAGCTGTTTTGCAGTAGGCCTCGGGAAAAAGCTGATTACTTTACTTTTCCTCCCAAAGCGGCCGCTGACGCTTAGCTGCAATTTGTTGCCGAGTGAAATTGCAGAATCTACCCGCCATTGACGAAATCCGCTGTTTGTCGGTATGGCCAGAAGTGTTCGGCCCGACAGGTGCCTTATCTCGATCTCGCGGCTGAAAACAACGGTCGGAGCCTCGGCTTCAAATGCTGCAAGCCACTGGCTGTTTGCCGCCAGCCTTTCGCCTAATTCATTTAATGAAAGATGAGAACTCACAAGGCCCGGATTGATTTATCTTTATATTTACGAATTGAAAGACAAAAGCTATTGCTGAAATACTGCCGAATCGAAAGACAAAAGCTATTGCTGAAATACTGCCGAATTGAAAGACAAAAGCTATTACTGAAATACTGCCGAATCGAAAAACAAAAACTATAGCTAAAGTTAAGGCAGAAATCGCTTAATGTAAAGACATTTGTGGTTTTTCAGATTACGCAATGTGTCCGTTCAAAGGGTCTTCCCTGCGGCAAAAATACTCAACCATGGCTTCTGCCCAATCGGCATAACCTTTTTCGCTCGGGTGAATGCCGTCAGCAAAAAAGCCGTCTCGTGTTACATCGGTCGGCTGCGGAAAATAGTAAAAGCCGCTTGCCTTTGCCGATTCCGCAGACATCATCCGCATATTTTTATCATGCATTTTGGAAAGCTCCCAGAGTATTCTCTTGATGGGCTGGGGCAGAACGGGCGAAGCGATTATCATCGGGCAATTGGTAAAGTAGATCCTTGCCCGCGGCGCTTTTTGCCTTGTGTGATAGATCAACTTTTGTATGTTTTTTCTGAAGGTTACGGGTGGCGTAAGTTTCAAAACATCATTTCCTCCCACGCCAAAAAGGATGTGGTCAACATTATCGAGATTGGCTTTCGGTAAAATGCTTTTTACTACATCGCCGGCGGTTGCGCCGTTTTTGCCGAGGGCAAACCACTCGATGCGACAACCGCGCTTTTCTGCCAAAGCCTTGGCAAAGCAGCCGGCAAGCGCTCTCGAATGAGTCCTGGCCCCAAGGCCTGCTACGGTAGAATCGCCGATCACGGCAAGCCGCTCGACCCTTTCACCCGTTCCGGAAACGCCGCAAGGATCTTCAGCCTCCGGCAGCAGGCCAACCTTCCATCTGGTGATTCGTCCCTGAATGTAAAGAAGCGGTGAAACAGGAAGCAAGGCCAGGCCCGAGATAATGTACTTCGCCTGAAGTAAATATACCTTCATCAAAAGCGCCAAACTCCGCTCAACAATAAAATCAGAAAAAAATATTATAAAACTGTTTTATCACCGGCTGAAATTTACGCCTTGGACGGGCTGAAATTTCACAAAAGCGGGCGCACATGATCTCAAGCGATGATCAAAGGATTTCTCAGAGCCGAGATTACCCTTTGGCGATATGGTAAGATTAATTTTTCATGCATTTGATTAGATGGCCGAAGTCTTTTGCAGTTTCGTGCCGATAAAAGCATTCAGTCATGGATTCAACAGAGATTACAGATGAGGTCATAGCATTTGCGCGGGAAAGGCTTAGTCGGCTTCCAGTGGCAAAATACGTGGGGATGAGGCTTGATAGCCTGTCCAATGGTTCAGCTGTCATCTCGCTTGAAATGCATGAAGGGATCAGCCAGCCGAGCGGCATCATGCATGGCGGCATTACTGCAACGCTTATTGATACTGCAATGGCATTCGCCCTACGGACCATAATCGGTGCCGGGCCGGATACGGCAACCGTGGACCTTACCGTCCACTACTTAAGGCCTATCGCAACCGGAAGGGCGGTTTGCAGGGCAAAAGTACTGCGGGCAGGCCGAAGGTTTTACACAATTTCTGCCGAGGTTTTTGATGAAAACGAAAATCTAGCGGCTCATGGCATTTCAACCTATACGGTAATCAAAAAAGAGTAAATCTTTGTAATGAAATTTTTTGTTGCTTTACTGCTTATGCCTTATATCGGTAATCGGCCAGGAATGAAATCTTGAAATGCCGGACGGGTGATGCAGTTTTTTTGGCAGGCAAGGATTTTCTAATCGGATTTTGGTTTTTTTGTGTGTCCCGCATTATTTGAATGAGCGATATTACCACTTTTAAAAAATACCTGAGGCCCTACAGGGGCAAGATCGCGCTAGGTATCTTCACCATTGCGGTATCAATGATTTTCGGCCTTGCGGTTCCATACATGGTCGGAGCAGCCGTTGATGACCTTGCTGCCGGGATTACCTGGAACAAGATTATTTATTACCCTTTGGCGATACTTGCGCTTAATCTGACCAGCGGCATCTTCCTTTTCCTGCAGCGGCGGCTCCTGATAAATGTTTCACGCTATATCGAGTTTGATATGCGTGATGATTTCTTCAACCGTTTGATAATCCAGCCGGCGGAGTTTTTTCAAAGCAACCGTGTCGGCGACCTGATGGCTCGTGCAACGAATGACCTGGCCGCTATCAGGCAGATCGTAGGCCCGATGATACTCTACAGCTTTCAGGCAATCTTCGCTCTTGCAATTACTCTTCCGATTCTCTTCGGCATATCGGTAAAACTCACGCTTCTGATGCTGCTCCCGCTGCCGCTGGTTTCGCTTACAGTAAAA
This sequence comes from Pyrinomonadaceae bacterium, assembly GCA_035573795.1. Classification (GTDB taxonomy): domain Bacteria; phylum Acidobacteriota; class Blastocatellia; order Pyrinomonadales; family Pyrinomonadaceae; genus OLB17. The sequence goes on from DATLZX010000100.1 coordinate 7,368, forward strand.
ATCCTCGGCGAGCAGATTCACAAACGGTTTGAAAAAATACAGGAGTTTTTCGCCGATATATCAGCCCGGGCACAGGAAAATATCTCAGGGGTTCGAGTAATACGCGCCTTTGCACGTGAAAAGACCGAGCTGGATAAATTCGATCAGCTTAATCAGGAATATGCAAGGCAAAACCTTCGTCTGGTCAAATTCGCGGCGGCCATGCGGCCAATGCTTTTTTTCTTTATCGGGCTCGGGTTTGTTGTAATCGTGGCGGTCGGCGTCCCTGCAGCCATACGCGGTGAAATGACTGCGGGTGACTTTACATCCTTTATCCTTTATTTGCAGAGGATGATCTGGTACCTGATAGCTTTGGGTTATGTGGTCAACCTCTACCAGCGAGGGACTGCCAGCCTGAAGCGTTTCAATTCCGTCCTCTCGATTTTACCCACCATCAGCGATTCTGAAAAAACAAGGCCGCAAAAGCCGATCGAGGGCGAGATTGAATTCAGAAACCTTGTTTTCAGCTATAAAAACGGCCCAAAAGTATTGGACGGGATCAACCTCAAAATCGAAAAAGGAAAAACCGTTGCCTTTGTGGGGAAAACAGGATCGGGCAAATCAACGTTGGTCAGCCTCATACCCAGGCTCTTTGATGCGCCTTATGGGATGGTCCTGATTGACGGCAAACCTGTTCAGGACTACCCGCTTGAACAGCTTCGCAAAGCCATCGGTTTCGTCCCGCAGGAGAGCTATTTGTTCAGCGACACTTTGGCAGCAAACATAGCTTTCGGGCTTAATGGACAGAAAGATAAAGCAAGCGAAAATGGCTATCTGAGCATAGAAGCCGCAGCAGAAGCTGCCGGATTAAGCGAGGATATCAGGCAGTTTCCGGACGGATTCAACCAGATAGTCGGCGAAAGGGGCATTACATTGTCCGGCGGCCAAAAACAACGTACCTCGTTGGCCAGGGCTCTGGCAAGAAATCCCAAAATCCTCATACTGGATGACGCACTCTCGGCAGTTGATACCTATACCGAGGAGAAAATACTTTCAAGGCTTAGAGAAATCAGAAAAGGAAGGACGGCCATAATAGTCTCGCACAGAATCTCGACAATAAAGGATGCTGACCTGATCTGCGTCCTGAAAGGGGGAAAAATCATCGAAAGCGGAACCCACAGGGAGCTTGTAGATCTTGGCGGTGAATACAGCGAACTATATGAACGCCAGCAATTGGAAGAAGAACTCGAGGCTGCCTGATTTTATTTGAGATGAACTGCCGGCCCATCTGGTTTTAGCTTTATTTAGCTTTATCGAATAAATCAGGAAAATTTTCATGCATTTCCAAAAATGATCAATTGAAAGCAGGGTTTTTATGTTTCCTGAAAATTAAAAAAGCCGGGGCGAATTTGCCGCCGGCTTTATGGTAAATGTTTCAGAGCGGGTCAGATTGCTTTAAGGCTCGGCCTGAATGTCGCCTATAGTAACCGTCCTGCGGCCGAAACGTCTCGCCTCGGCACAGCTCGGCATCCAGATATCTATCTTCCTGCCGCGTACGGCACCGCCTGTATCCGAAACAAGATAATTCCCTGAATAAGGGCCGGCATTGACATAAACCCGGCTGCCCAATTTCAGGATTCTCGGGTCAGCCGCAATGATGCCTCGCCTTACCTTATGTCCCAAAGCCGTCTTTCCGCTGAGGCAGTAGGCTGTTGCGGTAAATGCACCACGCGAAGCCTTGGCCGAAACCGTTCTTTTGACGACTTCTTTCGTATTATTGCTGTTTTGATTTGCCGAAATTGGCCTTGAATCATCCGGTATCGGCTTAACAGGATTAACGCTTTCCGGAGTTGGCGTTGGCTTGATATTTACAAAGTTTTTAGCCTGGTCATTCACTGATGACGAAGATTCAGTTGAATTGTTATTTGTATTTTCTTTATTGAAAGTATTTTGATCTATGGCGTTTAAAGTATTTTCTGTATTAAGGCTGTCAATATATTCTTTTTTATAATTATTCTCGGTTAATGATTCAGACTGCTTGGAAAGATTTTTTAAATCAACATCTGCTCTGGCAATCGCCGATTGTCCCGGATTGTCAACTCCCCAAAATAACCAAAGGGCTGACAAAGCCAGGATCAGCAGACCACCTTGAACGATTTTATTCATTACAACTGCTCCTTAAATTTATTCAAGTATCAAAGCTTTCTGCAAAAGCACAAAAAAATCAGGATTTGGTGATTGCTTCGAGGCTGTAATCAACCCGCTCCGCAACCAGCTATCAAGCTACAGGCAATGCAATCAGCCCAAATCGAAAATACATGGTTTGTTAAATTTGCCATCATAGTTTATAAAATAACCAATGACGGCCGATTCAAAGTAAAAACAGAAAACTCTAAATACTTTTTATTTCACGTTTTCTGATTAAAAAGGGAGAGATTTGCCTCGTCCCTTCAGAATCGAAAAAGTGAATGCCGTAAAAAAACATAGGCCAACAATATTTGTCGGCCGCGTAAATATAGGCTAACATCCTTGTTAACTACGGGGCAACCCGAAAAACGTCCTTTTTTAATGGCTTTAATTCTAAATTATTGCAAATAAAAGGCTTAATTTAAGCTAATAATTGCAATATTTTTTGGCCAATGGGCGCCAAAAACCTCACTCCGAGAGGAGTTTTTACAGCTTGCGATGAACGATAGACGACAGGGCGAACGTTTTGCAGTCTCTTTTCCTATTCGGGTCAAATGGCGTGATGATGACGGCCGCGAGATCGCCGAAGAGGGGCTGACTGAAAATATCGGCCCGACGGGAACACTAATCTATCTTCCCAGACAGTTGCCAAATGTGGGCAGCCGGGTAAGCCTTACGGTTGTCGAAAATCCTGAGGACGAGGTAACGGTGATTGCCGAGGTCATCCGGCTCGAGAGAAATGCCGCGCATCCGCAGGCCGCACTTACGCTTCTTGAAGGCCTAAGGGCCTGGAAGAAAAAGGTCTGGGAATGTGCAGCCGAGGTAGCCGCTGCCGCCTCGCTCGAGGAGGCAGAGGATTGGTAAGTGATCATCCGGACTTAGAAAGGCCATCTGTTCCTGCTTATTAAGCAAGTATTGTTTGTCGAAGATTTTTCATTGACTGTAGGACAGTCTCCTGCTTCCGGGTCAAATATAAAAAAAAATCTGACGGTTTACTACTTCCAGACAAATAAAGATATAAAACAGGCTATCTTCTACAACCGGATCGGCTATAGAAATTATCAAAGAATAAAAAACAATGAAGATATTGGTTTTTGGTGCGGGCCGGATGGGCTTTGGTGCGGCCTTCGACCTTCTTGTTAATTCACCATCTGTTGAAAAGGTAATTCTGGCGGATTCTGATCCGGCGGTTTTAGAGAGAACTTTTGCCCGTCTTAACAGCCTGATTGGCCCGGAAGCTAAAAACCGTATTGAGCGGGTACAGCTAGACGCCAGCGATCAAAATGAAGTTGTCAGATGGTTTGCTGAGGTTGATGCGGTAATTTCTTGTGTTAATTATTGGTTCAATGCGGGGCTTGCCAGGGCTGCCATCATTGCGGGATGCAATTTTTGCGATCTCGGCGGAAACAATACAATCGTTGATGAAGAGCTCAGCCTGGATAAACAGGCGCTCGAGGCCGGGATCAACATTATACCGGATTGCGGGCTTGCTCCGGGGATGGTCTCGATACTAGCGGTTTCCGCCGCCTCAGAATTTGACGGGCTTGAAAGCATAAAAATAAGGGTTGGCGGGCTGCCGCAAGATCCAAAGCCACCGCTCGATTATCAGCTTACATTTGCGGTTGAGGGCCTGATAAATGAGTACATCGAGCCGGCAAGGATAATCAGGGATGGAAAGATTCTGCAGGTAGAATCAATGACCGAGATAGAGGAAGTGCATTTCGAGGGCTTCGAGCCGCTCGAGGCTTTTCAGACTTCCGGAGGGACCTCAACGCTTATCAATACCTTTGCCGGAAAGCTCCACTCACTGGACTACAAAACAATCAGATACCGCGGACATTGCGAGAAGTTCAAAACAATGATTGACCTCGGGTTGTGCTCGAGCAACCCGATCAGTCTGGACGGCAATCAGATCAAACCAAGAAAGTTTTTTGCGAGCCTGCTGGAGCGTAACCTGCCGGCTGATGAACCCGACGTAGTGTTGGTCAGGGTCGAGGCCAGGGGAAACCGAGACGGGAAGACAGGCCAGAGCAGGCTCGATATCGTGGACCGCTTCGATACGGAAACCGGACTTTCTGCCATGATGAGGACGACGGCATTTCCGGCCTCGATCATCGCCCAACAGATGGCTCAAGGAAAAACGAAAAGGCGCGGCGCCGTCCCACAGGAATTAGCTATTTCGGTGGATGAATTTTTAAGCGAGCTTGAAAGAAGAAATATCAGGATTAAAAGAAGCTTTCAGACACTTGACTCGAACTGAGATAACTTTTAAGCCTAACCAATTACCCGGATCGAACTTACTTACCTAAAGTCTGACTAAATTACTCGAACCGAACGCTGACAACCTTCGAAACCCCCGCTTCCTGCATTGTTACTCCATACAGAGCGCGCGCGGCTTCCATTGTCCGTTTGTTGTGGGTGATCACAATAAATTGGGTTTTTTCAGACATTTCCGCAATTTTCCCGACGAACCTGCCTACGTTTGCATCGTCCAGCGGGGCATCAACTTCATCCAAAAGGCAAAATGGAGACGGGCGATACCTGAAAATCGCCATTACAAGGGCAATTGCGGTCATAGCCTTTTCGCCGCCAGACAGCAGATTGATATTCTGAAGCTTTTTGCCGGGAGGTTGAGCGGAAACTTCTATCCCTGATTCAAGCACGTCCTCTACATCCAGCAGCGACATCGAGCCGCTGCCGCCGCCGAACAGTTCGGCAAACAGCTCCGAAAAGTTTGCATTGATGGATTCGAAGGCGGAGAGAAACCTTTCACGAGACCTTTCTTTGATCTCGCGAAGCGCCTCTTCACTGGCCGTAATGGAATCTACGATGTCCTGTCTCTGTTTTTCCAAAAATGCAAGCCTCTCCTCGGCTTCTTCCAATTCTTCGACGGCCAGCATATTGATCGCACCAAATGAATCCAGTCTTTCCTTGAGCTGCTCGACACGCTCTCTGGCCTCAACAAGGTCGAAATCAACCGGCAATACTACCTCATGCTCGGCCTGGTCAAGCGGGATGCCCAGTTCATGCCGACAATTTTCCGCTAGGTTATTGAGGCTTGTCTGAAACTCTGCCCTTTCGACTTCAAATCTTGCTCGAAGATTCATCGCCTCGGCCGCCTCACGATTTGCATCGGCAAGCCTGCGGCTGAGCTCGTCTGCCTTTAGCCGTGCTTCGGTCAATTGTGAACGGGCTTTGTTTTCTGCTTCGGCTTCAGACTGCCGAATGTCCCTTGATGAAGAGACTAGCTTGTCCAGCTCTGCCAGAGAGTCATTGAGTTCATCGATTCGGTCAGCAGTAGCAGTGAGCTCCTTGCGTTCGCTTTCGATACGGGCTGAAATTTCCCTACGCTGCATTTCTGCCCTTTTTAGCGCATTTTGAGCAGAATTGAGCCTTTCGCTCAAAGCGGCAACCTCCGTCCTTTGCCGGTTAAGGACATCGCTTTCAGCTTCGGCCGCCTCTCGGGCTTTTGAAAGTTCTCTTGAGATTTCCTCGAGGTCTTTTTCGGCGGCCAGCCGCTGCTCATGCGCACTGTGTGCATTTGTCCTGGCCTCTTCGATTTTTTGTTTGATTTGCAGGGTTTCCGTGTCCAGCAGGATGAGCTCATCCTCTATCATTGCGCTATGGCGCTGGGCGCGTTCTGCCTCCTGCTGGGCAAGCGCAAGCTGGTTTTCGATCGAGATGATGCCCCGCTCCACCTTGATTATCAATGACTGCAGATCAACCGCCTTTTCCTCGAACTCTGCAAGCTGTTTTGCAGCCAGCTCCTTTGCGGCCAGGGCGGCTTCGAGCTCTTCTTTCAGCCTGGCTTCTTCGATCTTAAGATTGGACAGCTCATGCTTGAAGGCAAGCAAAGAAGCATTTTCATTTTCGCTTTGACTGCTG
>DATLZX010000101.1:0-2937 GCA_035573795.1 Pyrinomonadaceae bacterium
GCATTGATGAGCGGCAGCGGCAGTACGGTTTTTGGTATATTTGAAAATGAAGAAACACGGCAAAAAGCTGCGGAGCAGATCCGCTGTAAGCCAGATTGGCGCTTTTTTGCCGTAACGGGCCTTACTCGTGATTATTATCGCGGGAGATTGAGTTTGGATAAGTAAAGTCGTCAACAAAATTGTGCCGTCAACAAAAGGCAATTCCGATTTTACTACTCCAACTGAAGGACCGTTTCCGTTTAGTTTCTGGGGATATCCAGTTGGGGTGTAGCCAAGTGGTAAGGCACCGGTCTTTGGAACCGGCATTCGTAGGTTCGAATCCTGCCGCCCCAGCCAGTTTTGCGAATCGGAACGGCTGCCTTCAATCTTGGGCAGCCATTTTCATTTCAGGCACTTAGGTCTGAATAAACGAATTTTTTTGTAATAAGAGTACTTTAGTGCAGCGGAGCCAAATCAGGTTGTTCTGCACCTGATGCGAAAAGAAATAGAGGCAATTAAAAAATATTAGCTTAAATATTAGGGAAAGTGACCGGCAGCTTAAAAATTTTTTCAGGAAATGCAAACCGTGCTTTAGCTGAGGAGATCTGCAGCCATCTTGGGGTTGACCTCGGCAGGGCAGTTACAGACCGTTTCTCCGACGGTGAGTTCAACTTCTCGATAGGGGAAAATGTTAGGGGGTCAGATGTTTTCATAGTGCAGCCAACATGTCCTCCTACTGACCAGCATTTGATGGAGCTGCTAATAATGATAGATGCCTTTGTCCGGGCCTCAGCAAAAAGGGTAACTGCTGTTATTCCCTATTTTGGCTATGCGCGGTCTGATAAAAAAGACAGGCCAAGGGTTCCTATTTCGGCAAAACTGGTTGCAAACCTGATTGTAAAAGCCGGCGCACACAGAGTTTTGACAATTGATCTTCATGCATCGCAGATTCAGGGCTTTTTCGATATTCCGGTTGACCACCTATATGCAAGGCCGATACTGGTTGACTACTTTACAAGGAATCAAATTGAAAATCTGATAGTGGTTGCTCCTGATACCGGAGGAGCCGAAAGAGCCAGGGCCTATGCAAAAAGATTGAATGCCGGCCTTGCTCTTTGCGACAAAAGGCGGGAACGTGCTAACGAAGCAGATGTAATGAATATCGTCGGCGATGTAAGCGGTAAAAACTGCCTGATTGTGGACGACATGTGCGATACCGGCGGGACTATCTGCAAGGTTGCAGCCGCCCTGCATGAGGCCGGGGCAAATCAGGTAATGGCATGTTTTTCACATGCGGTACTTTCAGGGCCGGCTGTCGGGAATATTTCCTCGTCACATTTGAAGAAGATCGTAGTTACCAACACAGTGCCGCTCGGCGAACATGCAAGCCGGCTTGCAGAGGAAGGAAAAATTGAGGTGCTTAGTGTAGGAAAGCTTCTGGCATCTGCTATCAGCTCGATTCATGATGAAACAAGTGTTTCAACATTGTTTGAATAATTTTTTGTTTCCCTTTTTTAACTGAAATGATAAGGGGTAGGTAAGTAAAACAATCAAAATATTTTCAAGTCAGTTTAAACTACTTGTTATCAGTTTAAACTACTTGTTATTGGTAAAAACATAGATAAAGATTTTTAACAAGCAAAACATAATAAAGGTATTAGATTTATGGCAGAAAAATTTACAGTCAAGGCGCTGAAGCGTTCACAATTAGGCAAAAACGCAAATACTCGCCTTCGTAACGAGGGTAAAGTTCCGATCGTCATTTATGGCGGCGGATCAGAGGCGATCTCCGCTTCGGCCGATTTGAAGGATCTTGCTGCAATAATTCGCTCAGAGACCGGTGTAAACACTGTTTTTACGCTGGAAATCGAGGGCGACGGGGCTCACGATGTGATTTTCCAGGATCGGCAGGTTGATCCGGTTACCGGCAGGTTGGTCCATGCTGACCTTAGGCGGTTTGCCCGCGGCGAGAAAATCGAGATGCAGGTGCCGATTCACCTTGTAGGTAATGCGGCCGGCCTTAACGAAGAAGGAGCGGTTCTTACGCAGTCAATACGTGAAATCACCGTTTATTGTGAACCTACTAAGGCGCCTGAATTTATAGAGGTTGATGTATCGAATCTCGAGGCAGGACACGCTATTCACGTTTCGGACCTTAAGGTTGCAGAAGGTGTCGAGATTCATGAGTCTCCGGAAACCGTAGTTGCCTCAATAGTAATCGTCAGGGAGGCGCCGCTCGAGCCGCAAGTTGCTGAAGGTGTCGAGCCTGAGCTCGAGGGCGAAAAACCGGCTCCGGATAAAGCCGGAGAATAAGGGCGAAAGGGCTTTTAAGCAACTGAAATGGATCAGTCTCGGTTTTTCTTGGTTGTGGGGCTAGGCAATCCCGGTGCCCAATTTGAAAAAACAAGGCATAATATCGGTTTTTTGGTCATTGATAAATTAGCGGAAAAGTTCGAAGCCAGAGTCAAACGCGAAGAGTGCAAATCGCTGGTGGGTGAATTTGGCTTTGAGGGTTACAGAGTTGGTCTGGCCAAACCGCAGACCTTTATGAACCTCAGCGGCGAGGCTGTCAGTTGCCTTTTGAGTAAAAGGCAGTGCGGCACAGAAAGCCTTATTGTCATTTCGGATGATTTGGCATTGCCATTTGGTGAATTGAGGTTGAGGCGTGCCGGCTCTCACGGCGGGCATAATGGCTTGAGGTCAATTATTCATTGCCTATCCAGCGAGACTTTTCCACGGTTGCGAATTGGAATTAGGCCGCTTGAGTACGAAATTTCCGATGCCCGTAGTTTTGTGCTCGGCAAGTTTTCAAAGTCTGAAAACGAGAGGCTCGAAGACATCGTTAGCAGGGCATCCGAGGCAATTATAACGATGATCGAAAAGGGCATTGAATATGCAATGTCGAAATTCAATGGGCCTGCAGCCATCAGCACCGAGCAATAATCAACAAATTTAAGG
>DATLZX010000102.1:0-2477 GCA_035573795.1 Pyrinomonadaceae bacterium
TTGCATAAATTCATCTGGGGCGAAAACGCAAGAGGCGTTTAATAATGCGGAATTATGATTGCCGAAAAATGCTTTTCGTAGATTTCGGCAGCAGCGACATGTTGAAATAATAATTTGCCCGGCAAAGACAGCTTTGTAAGGTTAAAACACTCGTTCTAAGCTTTGGATAAACCAATTGAATAAAATATGGCAAAACATAAACTCTCTGTAGTGCTTTTGTCCGGCGGGATGGATTCCTGCGTTACTGCAGCAATTGCCAAAGCAGAATCTGAAGATATCGCGGTGCTGCATGCATCCTATGGACAAAGGACCGAAAAAAGAGAGTTGAAATCATTTAATGATATTGCCGATTTTTATAATGTCGAGCGGCGGCTGATCGTGAAAGTACCGCATTTCAGCAATGTCGGCGGCTCATCGCTCACAGACGAAAAAATCGAGGTCTCTGAAGCTGATCTTTCCACAAAAGAAATACCGACTAGTTATGTACCTTTCCGCAATGCCGTGCTACTTTCGATTGCAGTCGGTTGGGCGGAAATCTTGCATTCGGAAGCAGTTTATATCGGGGCTGTCTTTGAAGATAGCAGCGGCTATCCTGATTGCCGCCCGGAATTTTATGAGGCTTTTCAAAAGGCCGTAACCCTTGGCACAAAACCGGAAACCCTGATCCGGATAATTACACCTGTCATAAATCTTAAAAAGAATGAAATAATCAGCCGCGGCACCGAACTTCGGGCGCCGTTACATCTTACCTGGTCCTGCTATAAATCCGAGACCCTGGCTTGCGGCAAATGCGACTCCTGCGCTTTAAGGCTTAGGGCATTCAAACGTGCCGGCATAGAAGATCCGATTCCCTATGCAGCAAGGCCGGATTACGAATAAGGCATTTTATGATTTTCGGTTTTCAAAATTTTTTAGTTTTTTAAGCTTGTTTGCGGTTTTTCAAATTTTTTTTTCGGTCTTAAGGGCTTGCTTTTAGGTGTTTAATCTTGTTTTTCCGTTTTTCAATCTTGAATTAAGCCAGTACAGGAAAAAACAATTTCTCTGCGGGCGAAAACATGGCTTGAGATTTATGCAGCGATTGAAAGTGTGTTGTTTTCATTGAATTTACCTCGAATTCTAGCAAAGCGGTTAAGAGCAGACTTTAACCTTCTGTCACCCAAAAATGTTGTAAAGAGATGTTGCTTAGCTAAATATTTTTTGGCTAGCTTATTAACTTCTTCGAGTGAAACAGCTTCCAGACTTCGAAGCGTTTCTTCAAGGCTGACCTGCCGTGAATAGTTCAACTCACAATGAATCAGTGAGGCCGAACGAGCTGCAGTGTCTTCCAGAGCAAGCAGGAGCGACGCCCTGGCCTGCTCTTTGGCAAGCGTCAATTCCTCTAAACTGACGCCTTTTTCTGCAATTTCGGTCATCTCGTTCAAAATGCACTCAAAGGCCTCAATGGCTGCTTCTTTCGAGGTTGAGCAATTTACAACCCCGAAGCCAAAATTTCTATAACCGTTCAAAGTTGCACCTACTGAGTACGAAAGCCCGCGATGCTCGCGAACCTCCTGCCACAGTCGGCTCGAAGTCCCGCCGCCCAGAATGCTTACAAACAGGTCTGCTGCATACCTAAGCGGGCTCGAAGCGCTCACCAGCGGAAAACCAATCAGGAAATGCACCTGCTCCATTCCGGCTTTTGATTGAAAGTGCAGGCCTTGCTGCATTTTCAGCGGAGGGAGGCTCAATTGCGGGATAAAAGTGCCTATATTTTTTTTGTAAAGGCTTTCTTTCAGCTTTTGGGCCATCTCGACTAGCTTTTCGTGTTCGAGGCTGCCTGCAGCGGCAATTACAAGATTTTGCGGCGTAAACAATGAGCCATGGTAAGCTGCAAGATTTTCGGCAGTCAGCTTTCTTAGGCTTTTTGGAGTTCCGGTAATCGGACGCCCCAGGGGATGGCCTCGAAATGCCTCGCGGTGAAAAATCTCACTGATGGCTTCTTCAGGCGCATCTTCCGTCATCTTGATTTCCTCTAAAATTACCCGCTTTTCGTTCTCGATGTCTTTTTTATCGAATTTCGGGCTCGAAACCAGATCTGCCAAAAGGTCGAATGCTTCATTGAGCCTGTCATCCGGAACTTTGATAATAAAACCAATCTCTTCATGCGTTGTAAATGCATCTAAAACGCCGCCAAGGCGATCTTGCTCAAGTGCTATGTCTTTTGCGCTCCTGCGGTTTGTTCCTTTGAAAACAGCATGCTCGATTAAATGGGTAATTCCCTGCAAATCTTCTGGCTCGATGCCCGAACCAAAGCGAAAAAACAAGCCTAAAGTAACCGAGCGAACAGAATTCATCGTATCTGATAAAACTACAGGGCCGCCCTCGAGACGGCTGCAGCGAATGTTTTCTTTTGAAACCGCCATAATACGATCCTAACAAAAAATCTTTGGATTACTTACCCTGAAATTGCTTTCAGAAAAGAATTAACGATACGAGCA
>DATLZX010000103.1:0-3100 GCA_035573795.1 Pyrinomonadaceae bacterium
TGAAATTCCCTTGCGGCTTTCATCAATTCGCCGATTGGCCACCGTTTATTTATCGGCATCAACTTATTCCTTAATTCATCATTGGGCGCTGAGAGAGAGATGGCTAATCTTGGCCTGATTGAAAGCTTTGAAAAATCCCTGATTTTAGGAACGATTCCCGCAGTAGAAACCGTGATCCGGCGATGCGCAATACCCATTCCTGCTTTGTCTGTAATGATTTCAATGGCTTTCAGGAGATTTTCATAATTATGAAATGGCTCACCTTCACCCATTGCAACGAGGTTAGTCCCATGCGGTAAATTACTGCCGACTCCATAAACTTCCCTTAACGTAATTGCTATCTGATCAACGATTTCAGCTACTGTAAGGTTTCTGAGAAAACCCAGTTTTGCAGTAAGGCAAAAACTGCAGCCAAGAGCGCAGCCGGCCTGTGATGAAAAGCAGATGGTATCCCTGTTAGGAGTAGGGATGAAAACGGTTTCGACTACCTTGCCATCTTCTGCACGGTATAAAAACCTTCTTGTCCCATCCAGTGAGATAAATTTTTTTTCCAAAATCAAGGACTCTATTGAAAAGCTGCCTTCGAGTTGAGCTCGTAAAGGCTTGGGCAGACTGGTGATTTTTCCCCAGTTATCTGTTCGCTGATTGTGCACAGCACTAAAAATCTGGTTGCCTCTGAAGCTTTCCAAATCATGACTTTTCGCCCAAGCCCTGAGTTCCTCCAAAGCTAAGCCTCTAACTGACTGTTTTGCGCCCATTTTCTATTAACAATTCTCTAGGCTAAAATTTTAACCTATTTGGGCTTTAAGAGCGCCATTCGCCGGCGAAAGCCGTTATCAGCTCGATAAATGAAGAAGCTTTTCTTAGAATCTCAAAATTTGAAAACAAAACGATTTAGAGGAAAATTTTTCGAAAACAAACCGAAAATGATTAAATCCGGACTATTCAATTTCGGCTTTTGGCTGAGGGCAGTTGTTTCGGCCTGCATAATTTTTCTTATTAACGCCTGCTCTGCGGGTAATTCAGATGATGCCAACACGAGGTCGAATTCAAGCAATTCCCTTTCAATAAGCCAAAGGCTTTCCACCATTGCAGGTCCTTTCGGCAATCCATCTGCGGCAACCCAGGATGTGTCAAACAAAGATAATTACCTGATAATTGGGACATCTTCGGTCATCTCATACAATTCATCTCGCGGTACGGCAAATTGGATTTACTGGAAAACTACTGAAAACGACTTGGGAACGCCTCTTGAGCGTCCGCTGTTTATGCCTGATCCAAGGCTTCCGCCTGATTTTGAAAAAATTGATTATTACGCATATTCGGGAAGCGGCTACGAAAGGGGACATCTAGTACCGAGTGCGGACCGCTTTGCTGACAAAAATGCAAACCTTGAGACTTTTTACATGACAAACATAGTCCCGCAGCGACCGGCATTGAATCAATTCGTTTGGGAAGGCCTGGAATCTTACATTCGGCGCCAGGTGCGTCGGGGATTGGATGCATATCAGATAGCCGGAGTTTATGGCGAGCAAGGCAGGTTGAAAAACAAGGTTACAGTTCCAACCAATTGCTGGAAGATAGTCGTCCTGATGCCGAAAGGCCTCGAGCCTGATCCCTCTGATCCGCGGGCTAGAATAATTGCAGTGGATATCCCGAATCAAAATGGAATAGAGAAAAACGATTGGCGGATGTATGCCACCACAATTCGATTTATCGAGAGTAAGACCGGGCTTGACTTTTTCCGCGATTGGGATCGCGTAAGCCAGGACAGGATAGAAAGCAAAATCGAAATTGAAAACAAATAACTGTAATTGAAATCATTCAGGCAGTAAATAAGCTGATAAATCAGCAATCCTGTAATTTCAACGCCGTAAAAAATTACGGAAACAATACTGGCTCTGAGTGCGTAAAATTAGCCATGAAAACCAAAATCTCTTTACTGCTTTTGATTCTTTCAGCGATTGCCTCTGCAAAAGCTCAACAGGGTGCAGCAGCCGACCCCTCCGACAAGATGAAAACTCTAGACAGCGCTATAAAAACAACTTACGAAGTCATTTCAGGTGAGGCCGGTGCCGAGCGAAATTGGGCACTTTTTCGCTCTCTGTTTTATGATGGTGCAAGGCTCATAGCAGTAGGCAAAAACCCTCAGACAAATGAGCTCAGGCTGCGTGTGCTCTCGCCTGAAGATTACATCCAGCAGACAGATCCATTTTTCAAGAAAAACGGATTTTTTGAACGCGAGATAGGGCGCAAAACAATGCAGTATGGCAATATTGCTCATGTTTTTTCAGCTTACGCATCGTTCAGGACTGCCTCAGACAAGGCACCTTTTGCCCGTGGTGTAAACAGCTTTCAGTTGTTTTTTGACGGCAAAAGATGGTGGATCGTTACTATTTACTGGCAGGCAGAAACTGCCGATAACCCTGTACCGAAAGAACTAATTGGCTCTTGGAATTAGCCTGCAGCATCCGATAGCAATAACCATACTCAATAAAACAGCGCGGTGTGGAGTTAGGCTGGTCAGAGTTGCATCCAAAATGCTTGTATTCAGCGAAAGTACTACGTTATGGCTGAATACATTCTTGAGCGTAAACAGACAATCGAATTACCTCTTGAGGAAGTTTTTACCTTTTTTTCTGATGCGGAGAATCTTGAGAGAATCACTCCACGAGAGCTGAACTTTCAAATTTTGACGCCTCTTCCAATCGAAATCGGGCTTGGAACTTTGATAGAGTATCGCCTTTCGCTTTGGTGTATTCCTATTTATTGGAAAACAAAGATTACTAAATGGAACCCCCCGTATGAATTTGAGGATACGCAGCTCAGCGGCCCCTACAAGCAGTGGATACACCTACACCGCTTTACCAAGCTTAATGATCAAGTCACCCTGATGGAGGACCGCGTGCGGTACCGTCTGCCGCTCGAGCCTCTGGGTGATTTAGCCCTACCTTTGATCAAGCTTCAATTAGACAGAATTTTCGATTATCGCGAAAAGAGCATTTTGGACCATTTGTTGGCTTCAAGGCAGACTGCCACTGTATGATTTAAGCGCGGCCAGCTTATTTCCCTTATCTCTGCAGTAAATATTAGTTGGTTA
>DATLZX010000104.1:0-6026 GCA_035573795.1 Pyrinomonadaceae bacterium
AGCTTTTTCCGGATACGGCGGAAGTTTTGGGCAAATTGAAATCAGCAGGCTTTCTGCTTTTCGTCGTTTCGAATCAATCGGGCGTCGGCAGGGGCTTGTTTTCCTCTTCTGAAGTAGCGGCTGTCAATGTAGAACTTAACATACGGATAGGATATCTGATTGACGAATTTCAATTTTGTCCTCATCTTCCTACTGACGATTGCCGCTGCAGAAAGCCTAAGACCGAGATGTTTGAAAGAATTGCAGCTCGTTATAAAATTGACTTTCGCAAATCTTGGATGGTCGGTGACAAGGCGATTGATATAGAGGCTGGAAAAAATGCCGGTCTTAAAACTATTCATGTTATGACAGGTTATGGCGAATCGGAGGCGCACCTTGCAAACGCCGATTATATTGCAAAAAATCTGACCGAGACGGGAAAGATAATCTTAGATAAACATTAAACAATTTTGAATGAACAAATTACCAGGAAGGCCTGATTACTGTCTAAGATTAAATAATCGCTGAAGGCAATTGTTTAATGGTTTGTTAAAGGAGGAAGGATTTCTAATCGTGCGAACTCGCAGACGAGGCCAGAATCTCACTCGTCCATATAAACAGGCAGTCTTACCGTAAAGCAAGAGCCTTTATCTTTTCCCTCGCTTTCTGCCAAAACGCTTCCGCCATGCATTTCAACAAGGTTTCTTACAATCGCAAGCCCAAGGCCGAGCCCGCCGTTTCTGCCGGCATTTGCCTTGTCCTGTCGGAAGCGCTCAAACACAAGGGGGAGAAAATCAGCGCTGATGCCGATTCCATTGTCTTTGATAGAGACAACAGCAGTTTGATCAACAAGCGAAGCATTTACCTCGACAAATCCGCCCGGATTCGTAAATTTCACCGCATTGGCCAATAAATTAGAAAACACCTGGTCGAGCCGGCTGCGGTCGCCGAGAACGTAAAGTTCACTTTCAACATCAAGCCGCAGCCTCAGGTCAATTTCGCGGCCGGCGGCATTCGGCCTTGCGGCTTCGACCGCATGAGATATTATGCCTATCAGATCGAGTTTCTTTTTATCGAGCTCGAGTTTGCCGGAAATGATCCTGGCTACATCAAGAAGGTCTTCAATCAGTCTGTTTTGTGTCTCTGAACTCTTGATAATGGTTGCTATCGCACGCTCGCTCTGTTCATTGTTGAGGCTACCTTCGCGAAGCAGCCTAGCCCAGCCCAAAATCGAATTAAGAGGTGTCCGCAACTCATGCGAGATGGTGGCCATGAATTCATCCCGAAGACGGTTTGCAACCTCGGCTTCTTCGCGTGCTTTTTTTTCATTGTCTAAAAGCAGTTCTCTTTCTGCGCCGATTGCAACGAGCCTTTCATTTACGCTTTCGAGTTCGATGGTTCTTTCCTTAACTTTTGCCTCGAGATTTTTGTTGGTTTCAATCAAAGCCTCTTCAGCACTCTGCCTTTTTTGGATTGCCCTATAAACAACCAGGTTTGCCAGCAAAAGGCCGATTATCCCAATCAATGAGCCTATAATCAGGATCCAGATCGTGCGGTTGAGCCCAGAGCCAAAGCTTTCGTCACGCTGCCTCTGCTTGTCCGACTCGAGGTTTTTTATCGCATTGACTGAAAACCTCAGGCTGTCGAGCCTGGTTTTATCCATAGGTGCGATTATCTCCTGAATCGAACCCTCATAACCCTGAGACTTTCTGATTTCTATTTTATGATTGAGTCCGTTGAGAAATTCCGCTACGGCAGAATCCAGTTTATCTATAGCTGCGGTAAGCTCGCGATCATCTGCGGCTAGCGATCGGAGTTTGGTTAAATTCTGCGAAGAAACAAGTTTTGCCCTTTCATATGCTGAAAGGTAGGTATCTACATTTGTAAACATGAAACCGCGAACGCCGGTTTCTGCATCGAGGCAGGTTGTAAATATTTCATCGGTAAGGGTTTGGACATTGCTCGAGCGTCTTTCAAATTCGACTGCCTGTTGGAAAGATATGGTGCTTTGATAGAATGCGATACCGAACATCGTCAGAACCAGAAAGACGACAAATAATATCAGAGGAATTTTCTGTTCGGTTTTAAGTTTCATTCCTGCAAACAGGCATCAATGGAAAAGCTTCTGCGAATTAATCTAATCATTAAGAAAATTAAATC
The DNA here is from genome assembly GCA_035573795.1 of Pyrinomonadaceae bacterium. Classification (GTDB taxonomy): domain Bacteria; phylum Acidobacteriota; class Blastocatellia; order Pyrinomonadales; family Pyrinomonadaceae; genus OLB17. The sequence continues at coordinate 2,140 of DATLZX010000104.1, forward strand.
AGTAAGTTAAATCTAAACGACGGCGGTAGAAAACATCAACCGATCAATCTAACAGACATTAATGAAATTAATTGCAGACATTAAAGAAAATTTCTTTTTTTGTATTTTATGGTCTGCTTTATCAGATGTTTCAATTGTAATATCCAATCGGCATAAAGTGACAAATTTAATCTGTCAGGGCACAGTAAATTTATATATTGCGGGTAATAATCCTTATATAGGGTATTTGCCTTATTTGCATTCCGGTTTATTCAAGCGCTTTGAAGCATCGAAAATACCCTGGCGCAATCCGTCAATTCAGAAAAACTGCCATTTCGGGGGAAAGCACGGCAACTGTTTGGGGGGATTTTCCGGCCGAAGAAAATGCTAAATGGAGATTTTTCAGCGGCCAGGATTTATCCTTAGCGGGCAAAAAGTTTTACGGGCTTTTAAGAAGCGGCAAAAAAACTATGTTCATTTTTCAATTCTGCCATAATCGTCGTCAAGACGCTCTATGTCATCCTCGCCAAAGTATTCGCCTGTTTGAACCTCGATAAAAATAAGCAGCTCGCTGGCGTCAGGATTTTCGACACGATGGGCAGTTTTTTTTGCGATATCTATAGCGGCCGGAGCCGAGACTAGAATTTCCTTTTCATTTAATGTAACTTTAGCTTTGCCGGATACGATGTACCAGTGCTCTGCTCGGTGATTGTGGCGTTGAAAGCTCAATCGTTTACCCGGCAAAACTTCGATTCGTTTTACTTTGAAATCCGGAGCTTCATCCAAGACAAGATAACGGCCCCAAGGCCTCTGATCTACTTCTCTGGTAAAAGATTCTTTGGTCGGCATAAAGCTAAATGGGCAATATCAACAGTTTAAGCGATTCTGTCAATGCGGTAAACAGCCTGCAGACTCAGCGTGTGCAGACGCTGATAATCGGCCGATTGATAGTAACTTTTTTGATTCTGGTAACAAGCTGGATCTGGTACAGCGGGTCTACCCTTTTTACACTGCAAAGCATCCCGCAAAATACGCTTTTGATTTTCATAATCACGGTCGGCCTGACAGGAGCTTACTTTCTACTTTTGAGGATCGGCCGGGCGCTGCAATGGCAGGTACGTTTTCAATTCCTGATAGACGCACTGATGGTAACGTGGCTTGTCTGGCGTTCAGGGGATCTGACCTCGCCCTATATAAGCCTATACATCGTTGTAATAGCGGTTTCGGGAATATACTTAAGGCCGGCGTCGGCTGTTGCAATGAGCCTGCTTTGCACGGCTCTTTATGCCGGACTCTCTTTTTTAACTTATTACGGATTTATTGAAAGCGATACCTTAATTCCTATCGGAAAGTTGGCGCAGACCGTAAGTTTTCACAGTGTGGCATTCATAATCGTAGGCTTTCTGTCTGCAAAGCTTGCCGATAGGAGGTTTTCTGGCGAAGCCTTACAGCAAGCAACAAGGACGATAGCTTCTTTAAGGCAACTTCATGAGCGGATAATCGAATCAATACGCTCCGGGCTGATTACAACTGACCAGGAAGGCATAATCTACACATTCAACTCTGCTGCAGCAGAAATAACCGGTTTCAGGGCAGATGAAATGCGGGGACGCTCGATTTTCAGCCTTTTTACGGAAATCGAACAAGATTTGGAAAAAGCTGCAAACGAAAGTGCACAGCTGCAAAGCCGATATGAAACCCACATAAATACGCCGGATGGCTTTCGTGTAAGGATTGGCTACAGCATATCCAAACTCTTCAGCGAGGCAGGCGAGGCTACAGGTTATATAATCACCTTTCAGGATTTAACAGAGATCAGTTCGATCGAGGAAAATATTCGGCGCAAAGACCGACTGGCTGCAGTAGGCAGGCTTAGTGCAGGCCTGGCGCATGAGATCCGCAATCCGCTCGGGGCGATGCGCGGGGCAATCCAATTGCTTAAATCAACTACCCCGCCCGATTCGGTGCATTCTGACCTGATGGGCATCATACTGCGTGAATCAGACAGGTTGAACAGCATAATCACCAATTTTCTAAGCTATGCAAAACCGCAGGTCGGAAACTTCATTCAAATAGATGTTTGCGAAGTAATACGCGATACATTAAAGCTGGTCAGGCATAGTCCGGATATTCGCGAAAATCACGAAATAACTGAAAAGCTCCCATTGACTCCGATAATTATCACCGCAGACCAGACACAGCTCCAACAAGTATTCTGGAACCTCTCCAGAAATGCGATCCAGGCAATGCCGGATGGTGGGCGACTTGAAGTTACTGTCGAAAAGATACATTCAAACCGGATCAGGATAGTATTTACAGACAATGGATGCGGGATGCCGCCGGAAAAGGTAGAGAGGCTTTTCGAGCCATTTACAACCTCGACTACGGGCGGAACCGGTCTGGGGCTTTCGATAGTTTACCAGATAGTCCGGGATCACAAGGGGACAATAACTGTCTCAAGCAGCGCCGGGGAGGGTACGTCAATCACCATAGAACTGCCTGTTACAGTTACGCCATCGGCAAAACAGGAAGAAGCAAAGGCAGACGAAACCGCCGAAGCAGAAAATTCGCCGATCAAAGCCTTTCTGAACGTGAAGAATGAAGAGTGATTTTTTCCTTGAACTAACCTTTTCGATTTGGGAAAATAGAAATGCGGTAAATGATTTGATTGCCGCTAAATCCCTGATTCCCGCGATCGAATTTTCCTACAGGCAAGATTTTCGATTAATATTCCAGTAATGAGTGAAATCCTCATCGTAGATGACGAACAAAGCTACCGCCAGTTGCTTTCCCTCGTATTTCAGAGTGACGGCCATCTAATCCGTACAGCCTCAAACGGCCGCGAAGCCCTGGAGGAAATACGCAAATCGCCGCCAGATGTAGTCATTACTGACGTCAGGATGCCGGACATGGACGGCATCGAGCTGCTGCGTGCAGCAAGGGAACTGCATGCGGATATAGGCATAATAATGATGACCGCTTTTGCCTCGGTAGAATCGGCTCGGGAAGCTTTCAAACTCGGTGCTGACGACTTTATCCAAAAGCCCTTCGATGTTGAAGAGCTGAAAGTCATCGTCAATAAAACACTGGAAAAACAGCGTCTGATTGATGAAAACCGAGCTTTTCGCCGTGCGCAGAGACAACGCGGATCCATCCGAAACATCATCGGAAATTCTGCAAAAATGCAGGCGATCTTCCAGATGATAGAAACCGTAGCCGAAGTGCAGTCCACGGTCCTGATTACGGGCGAAAGCGGCACGGGAAAAGAGCTTGTGGCCAGGGCTATCCATGACCTGAGTAGCAGGGCAGACCGTCCTTTCATATCAATAAATTGCGGGGCCTTTACGGAGACGCTGCTAGAAAGCGAATTGTTCGGCTATGTAAAAGGTGCTTTTACCGGCGCCAACTCAAACCGCAAAGGGCTTTTCGAAGCCGCAAACCGCGGTACGATTTTCCTTGACGAAATCGGCGAAATGTCGCCCGCAATGCAGGTCAAGCTTTTAAGAGTCCTGCAGGAAAAGAAGGTAAGGCCGGTCGGCGGACACCAGGAAATCCCGGTTGATGCCAGAGTAATTGCCGCAACCAATAGAGACCTCAAAAAAATGTCCGAAGAAGGCGCATTCAGGGAAGATCTTTATTATCGAATTTCAGTGATCCCGATAAACCTGCCGCCGCTTCGCGAGAGAAGTGAGGATATTCCGGAACTTGTACATCACTTTGTTGAGAAATTCTGCCAACAGGCTGGCAAGAGCCTTACAGTGTCGCCAGAGGCAATGAGCCTTCTGGAAAACTACATATGGGGCGGAAACGTACGCGAGCTGGAGCACACAATCGAACGAGCTGTTGCGCTGGAACGCGGCAAAGAGATAACTCCCGAACGGCTTCCCGAAAATATCTCGAACTATAAC
>DATLZX010000105.1:0-7647 GCA_035573795.1 Pyrinomonadaceae bacterium
TTTGGTCCGTGAGTTATTTCAAACTCGACCTCCTGCCCTTGAACTAAAGTTTTATAACCTTCCCCGGCTATTGCACTGTAATGTACAAAAATATCCTGTTGTCCAGGCTGTTCAATGAAACCGTAACCTTTGGCATTATTAAACCATTTTACTAATCCAGTCGTTTTCGACATTTTTTGTAAATCCTCCAAAACTTCGGGTCTTTCTTAAGATTTAAATCAAGCAAACGCTCGCCGCTCCGAGAAAATTGCTGCAGAGCAAAATAAAAGCCTCAGCAGCAGCCGGCGGAAGTTAATTTCCAAACAAGCAATGAATCTTAAATTGCAAGATTCAGTGGGTAGAGGGGTGTTTGGCGTTTGACGAAAAAAAATTTACTTTTATTTAGCATTGCTGTCAAGCGGGAGTGTAGGAAAATCGTGCATTCTGAAAGAAAATTGGGCAATAGCATCAAATTTCAACCCAAGTTCGTTTTTTTTGCTGTAGTACAAGCCGGCTTTGTTATCTACTGCTTTTGTAGAAAAAGCTAATCGGAAGCAAGCTCTTTCGCTATCGCCAGCCTTGTTTCACTCAATAGCTCATTTACGCTTTTGCCTTCGATTTCAATCGGGTCAAGAAAGACCATCCTGATTTCGCCCGGGAAACTCTTGCCGGATTTTTTGCCCATCATTATGTCGGTATTTTTTATGGCGATAGGCGCTATGTCAGTAGCAGTTTGGATAGCAAGATGAAATGCGCCTTTTTTGAATGGTAGCAATTGTCCCGGCATCGCTCGTGTGCCCTCGGCAAAAACTCCAAAAGAATAGCCGGATTCGACGATTTCCCTTGCCTTCTGCATCGAGGCAAGAGCCCGCTCTGGATTGCTGCGGTCAATTGCAATCACGTTGACAAAGCCCATACCTTGGCCGAGGACGGGAACCTTCAGCAGCTCTTTTTTTGCTATGATGCCAAGCCTTTTTCCCGCAAAGCAAAACATTGCAGCGGTATCAAGATATGAGCGGTGGTTTGAGATAAAAATATATTGTTTATTTTCATCCAGCTTTTCTCGGCCTATTACTTTTACTTTTGCACCGTTAGCCGCAAGCCAAATCCTCGCCCCAAGGTTTGCCAGCGGGTACATCCAGGTTTTCCTTCTGATTAGCCAAAAGAAAATCAATGTTGGAATTCCTACAAATAGCAACAAAACTGATGCTACTAACCAGCCCCACCAATACCTGATTTTTGCAAGAAGCGAAGATTTGCTAGACTCTCTAAAAGAAAATTCAAGCGTTTTGTTATTCCGTGCAGACTCAATAAATTCCTCTGAAAAGCTATGAAAAGACATTCCGGTTTTTTTCAGGTCGTAATTTTTGTATTTTTTGCCCATTTTTTGATTTTTGCCCAGACACCGCCAAAGACTTTTTTGGGCTTCGAGCCGGGCGATGACAGAAAGCTGGCAGATTGGGGCCAGATAGTAGGCTACTTCAAGAAGCTGGATTCCGAAAGTCCGAGAGTCAAGGTTTCGGAGATAGGCAAAACAACCTTGGGGCGGCCAATGATAGCCGTTTTCATTTCATCTCCTCAAAATATCCAAAATCTGGAAAAGTACAGGCAGATCAGCTCGCGCCTTGCCGACCCAAGGACAATTTCATCTGAACTGGAAGCAAAACGCCTGATCGAGAGCGGCAAAACTATCGTCAACATCTCCTGCTCGATTCATTCTACAGAAATTGTCGCATCGCAGATGTCAATGGCATTAGCTTACGAATTGGCTAGTTCAACGACTGCAGAAACCCAAGAGATCCTCAACAACACTATTTTGATTTTGCTGCCATCATCGAATCCGGACGGGATTGACATTGTAGCAGATTGGTACAGAAAAACCCTCGGTACCAAAAGCGAGGGCACGGCTCCGCCTGAACTTTATCATCATTATGCCGGGCATGATGATAACCGTGATTGGTTTATGCTCAATCTGGCTGAGACCAGAGAAATAACCAAGCTTTTCTGGCAGCAATGGTTTCCCCAGATTGTTTATGATGTGCATCAAATGGGGCAAGTGGGGCCGCGCTTTGTAATACCTCCGTTTTTCGATCCGCCAAATCCGCGAATGCCGCCATTAATTCTGCGTGAGGTAGGCTTGATTGGCTATAAAATGGCGGCTGATCTGTCCGCTGCCGGTGTTAAAGGAGTTGCCACGAATACAACTTTTGACACTTGGTGGCACGGAGGTTTTCGTTCAGCGCCTTATTATCATAATTCAATCGGAATCCTGTCTGAGGCGGCCAGTGCCGATTTGATGACACCGGTTGAAATAAAGCCCGAACAGCTGCAGCGAGCCAGGCCTGCCCGCGGATTGAATTCGCCTTTGGAGTTCAATACAGCCCAGCCCGAACCTTGGACCGGCGGCCGCTGGTCGCCCCGTGACATCGTAAATATAGAAATGATTGCCAGCAAATCATTGCTGACGATGGCTGCAAAATTCAGGCAGCGTTATCTTGAAAATTTCTACAATCTGGGCAAAGCCGCCCTTCGGCCTGATGAAAATATTCCGGAGGCTTTCATAATTCCGGCAGGACAGCCCAACAGCGAGTTTATTGCCCGCTTTGTTGATATCCTTAGATGGCAGGGTATAGAAGTTCACCGGCTGCAGCACGAACAATGGGTGAAAATGTCTCCAAAAGAGGAATTTCATGAAGTTCCCGCCGGCAGTCTGTTGGTTTTTACCAATCAGCCTCAAAGGCCAAATATTTTGAGCCTGTTCGAAAGGCAAATTTATCCGAATCGGGTTGGGCCGACGGGTGAACCTGACCCTCCTTATGATGTGGCCGGATGGACACTGCCGCTGCAAATGGGCATTGAAACTTTGTCGGCCTGGAAGATAAAAGACATCGAAAATAAAGACAACGGGATCAAAAAAATAGCCAGCAGTGATGAGGTTCGGGAGTTATTGAATCTGGCGCCGGCCGGCAAACCTTTCCCAAAACTCAGCAATCCGATCAAATCCAATGTGCGGGTGGCATTGTTTCGCGGCTTTGTGCCGTCCATGGATGAGGGTTGGACAAGATGGGTTTTCGATGAATTCCAGATACCCTATAAGAGCCTTAGCCGCGATGATGTGAAGCAAGGGCGAATAAATGCCGATGTTGTGATACTGCCGGCCGATTCCGAGGAGCAAATCGTCAGGGGACTAAGCAGTGAAAGGTATCCTGCGGAGTTTGCCGGAGGTATTGGAAATGAGGGAATAGAAAACCTCAAAAAGTTCGTTTCAAATGGCGGGCGACTCATCTGCTTGGATGATTCCTGCGGGCTGGTAATAAAACATTTTTCATTGCCGATTAAAAATGTTTTGGCTTCGGTGCGCAGAAATGAATTTTACAATCCGGGTTCTATAGTCAAAATTACCGTCAATAAAGGGTCTGGACTTACCCAGAACGTTCCTGAAGAACTGCCCGCATATTTTATAAACAGCTCGGCATTTGAGGCAGTTGAAAGCGAAAATTTACAGATTGTAGCCCGGTACGCCGAAAGGGACGCTCTTCTATCCGGATGGATGCTTGGAGAAAAACACATCAATTCCAAAGCAGCGATAATCTATGCCAAATATGGTAAGGGCGATATCGTCCTGTTTGCCTTCAGGCCGCAACATCGCGGACAAAGTTTTGCTACTTTTCCGCTGTTCTTCAATGCATTGCAGCATTAAATTAAGTAAATCCGTGCGGTAAAAGAAAAAATCATTCTGTACAATCAGCAGAAGACGTGAAATTCAAAAAACGAGACTGTCCCATTCAAGGCAGCTCTCGTTTTTTCCTTACCCATAGAATGACACCGCCGAAATTTGCATCGGCCAAATGCTAATTAAGGCCACAGGCAGATTAAAAGATTCGCTTAGAGTGATTTTGTGGTGTGTCTAGGCTGATTTTGCCTCTTGTTTATACTGGTAAGGACAGATAGCATTTGAAGTGGAACAAAGACAGTGATTTATGGAAAAAATTTCAGGGGAAAAGCCAGTTAAATGGTGCAAATGGCAGATTTCTCAGAACGCCGAAAGCCAACAGAGCGACCAGTAGTGACCAAAGAAACCAAACCATAAATTTCGTAGGTTTAACAACGTGTCCTTTCGCAGCATATAAAACCGATGACCACCAGATATATGCAAGTAAAATCAGTACTGGCAATAGCATCGCATTGTAATCAAGCGAGGCCAATAAGTCTCCATGAAGCAAAGCGTGAAGCCCTCGCGTCATACCGCAGCCGGGACAAGCATAGCCTGTTAGCCTGTACAATGGGCAAGTCGGGTAAAAAGTTGAAAGGTTTGGATCATATTTCCAAACAATAAAGATGGCTGCGAGTGCCGCAGCCGCCGCCGCAGCCGCCGCTGCCCTGCCAATAAGATCAAGCCGCCTGTTGCTGTTTAGTGCCTGTTCCATCTGCCTGAAGATAAAAAAATTCTTCTTTTGGTTCAAAATAAAATCTGTAATTGCGCTTTTTTTGTTCGTCAGTTTTGCGGCAGTCTGAATTATCAAAATTATACGCCCTAAAGGCAGTGTTTTATAGCGGAAAAGCGGATAATTTAATTATTATTTTTCCCTAAGCTGTGGCAGGCATTGGCGAAAAATGCTTTTAATCAGCTCAAGTGGTCAAGCTGGTTTACCGCCTATTGATGAAAAATAATCCTTGAGAATTTGTCAGCTGAAAACTTTCTGATTACACAATGTTATTGAGGTGAGCTATTGCGGAAGTCAGTAAGATTATTTTTTGATGCAAATTTTGATTTTTGACCCCAAGCCAGATCTTTTAGTCTCTTTTCATCAATTTCTGTTTATTTCAGAAAGTTCAGAAATTTTGACAAAAAGTGAAGCTCCGGCAACCTTTCGGTTGAGGTTTACAGACAGGTTAGCCCTCAAGCTTTCGATTTCAAAAATGATTTGATTCAGTCGGTCAGAATTAAGAGAAAATCTATTATTTGGCGAGAGATTAGCGGATCCGGATTGCAAAATATGGCTTTCTAATAATCTTCCGAGAACTTGTTCCAGTTGCGTAAGAAACAAATCGAAATCTTCTGCTTCGCCGGCGGAGACTTTTTCTATGAGATTCAAGCCTTCAAGTATCGAGCCTTTAAAAATTGCCGATTCCAGAGCATTTCTGATCAAGGCGTAATCTTTCTCGAGCGATTCAGGATCAACTCTTAAAGCATCCGCAAGGCTGCCGTCCGAAAATTCCGCGATTTTAGCGGCATCTTCGGCTGAATATCCGGCTTTTTCGGTCAAGTATTTTTGTATCTCGGTTCTTTGAATTGCACCAAATCGGATGGCCTGGCAGCGTGAGACAATCGTCGGCAAAAGCGAATCGAAACGCGAGGTAATCAAAATCAGGTAAGCATACGAGGGCGGCTCCTCTAAAGTTTTAAGCAGGGCATTGGCTGCCTGAGTATTCATCCTGTCGGCATCATCAATGATAAAAACCCTGCAGTCAGCTTCAAACGGGCGAAAATTGACTTCCTGTTCAAGGCTGCGAATCGCCTCAACACGGATCATTCTCTTATGGGGAAGTATCAGGCCAAAATCAGGATGTGAAGTAAAAAAAACTCTGTCAAAATCTTCGGCTTTTTCGCCGCTGTGTGTTAGCTGAGCATTGTTTATTCTTTGACACGGACTGCACTGATTGCATGCCTCGCCATTATTTTTGCTACGGCAGATAAGTGCTGCCGCGAGATTGCGGGCAAAAAGCTTTTTTCCGATGCCGGCCGGGCCAGAAAAAATCATTGATTGAGGCACAGATTGATTAACAACCAATCTTTTCAGCGCCTCGGCAATTTTTTTATTTCCAATCAGCTCTGAGTTCATTTACCGCAAATTTTTGAGAATCTGACATCCTGAACCTTACAGATTAGGCTCTCGGCAGAAAACTTTCAAATATTGGAAAAATTTATTCTGCGGTAAAGCTGATGTAGGCTATGCGTACATTGATGGCAAGGCTGCTGATTAATTTGTGTTTTGCAGGCGGTCCAGAGTAATTTTCAATATTTCATGATGAATTTCATAAACATCATTGTCTGCAGAGATCACTACACAGCGGCCAGGCTCTTTTTCAGCTATTTCAAGATATTTCTGTCTTACGCGGGAATAAAAATCTGAGGTTTCAAGGTCCATCCTGTTCTCATTCGAAAAAGTGTCCGTGCTTTCTTCCCGCCGAGTCTTAAGCCTCATCAAGGCAGATTCAACAGTTGTATCAAGGAGGAAAGTCAGGTCGGGCTTTAAACCGCCGGTCGCAAATTTTATGATTGACTTAACAGAAGTTTCAGAGAGGTTTCTTCCGGCTGACTGATAGGCAAGTGTGGCATCTGCAAACCTATCAGAAATCACTATCCTGCCGTCGTTCAATGCAGGTTTTATCAAAAGCTCTATATGCTGAGCGCGGTCTGCGGCAAACAGCAAGAGCTCTGCCCGTGGATGGACAACCTCTTCTCGCGTGAGCAAAAGCTCTCTTAAGCCGCGTCCAAGCGGCGTTCCGCCGGGCTCCTGTGTTGTTATGGGATCAAGGCCTCTTTCGCGAAGCGCGGAGGCAAGCAACCGGATTTGAGTGGATTTTCCGCTTCCGTCAATTCCTTCGAAGGTGATAAATTTACCGGCAAACAACTTTTTATGATTCTGAGTGTTTTTCTAGTGAAATGGTAGAAACAGCATGCTTGAAGATAAGGACATCATGTCCAGCAACGTCGAGCAAAACCGAGAATTTATCAAAACTTTTGATCCTTCCAGAAAGCGTAGCGCCCTGGAGCAGGTGTATTACGACATTGACTTTTTCACGCCTTGCCGAATTCAAAAAAGCATCTTGAATATTTTGGACGGCCGGTTTTTCCATATTGTTTTGCCTTTGTTTTCGCTTTTTTACAGATGCCTGGTGCTGAAAATTATAACAGATTCAAAGTGTTAAACAAGTAAAATATAATGCTTATAATAAATTAAATCCGTCTACTTTTACAGCAAGTGTAGTAAGTTTAAAGCCGATTTCGGGCTAGTTTTCCGTGACAAACATTGTTAAATCATTTTGTGCCGGCAAGGTAATATTTGCAAAATGTCTTAATTCGATACAGTAAATATTGCTAAATGCATCGCCTCGTCCTTCGGCTAACTGAAGTACTTCAAAAGCCAAATCAGCCCCCAAAGTTCATTCATTTTCTGATCAAATTCAAATAACAGTAATTATGCCGGTAACTGTAACCTATGCTTAACTTAGCTTTAATGGTGTTGGACTTAGCAATTTTTCGATTTCTTTGTATGCCTCATTGAAAATAAGCCGGTCATCGCCAAAACCGTTTAGCCATTTTGCTACATTTTCACGGCGAAACCAAGTCAATTGCCGCTTGGCATAATTCCTTACATCCTGTTTGCTTTTTTCGATAGCGGATTCCAAAGTTCGCTTGCCCTGTAAATATTCGACAACCCTTCGGTAAGCGTGAGCACCCAAAGCGCTGGATTCTGCCGGCAGACCTTTTTCCAAGAGCAGCGAAACCTCTTCTACCAGCCCGGCCTTGAAATGAGCCTCGGAGCGGGCGTTTATCTTTTGATAAAGCTCGCTGCGGGGCGGATTCAAGACAAAAAGCTTTACCCGATCAGAAAATTCCGAAGCCGAGGGCAGCCCGTCTCTTAACGCGGAAAATCTGCGTCC